>JASFGM010000096.1:0-7932 GCA_050123755.1 Desulfobacterales bacterium | reverse complement strand
AAAGTGGCCGAATACGAGCAAACGCTTTCCGAAATGTATCACGGCATGGAGACACTTGATCAATCACTCAAAATCAATGAAGATCACTACCAGGCCATTGATGCGGAACTCAAAAACAGCGACAGCAGGATATCCGATATCAAAAGTAAGCGCGAAAAAACGCTGGAGAAAGTTCGACTGCTCGAGCTCGAGCAATCCGAGCGCAAAATCAAACAGGAAAATATCGCCAATCGTCTCGAAGAAAAATATCGGAACGCGTTTTCCGTTCTCAAAACCGAGTTCAATCAAAACTCGGAAAGCCTGGAACTGACTTCAGAAAAGACGATCGAAACAATGGAGGAAGAACTGGCGACCTGTAATGCTAAAATTTCCAAGATCGTCGATGTAAATCTGGGTGCCATCCGGGAATATGAACAACTAAAGGATCGATTTGATTTTCTGGAAGAACAACGCAATGATTTGGTTTGCGCCATTGAAGACCTGCACAAGGTGATCAAGAAAATTAATGCCATCACCCAAAAACGGTTTTTAGAAACATTCAATTTGATCAATCAGAAATTAAGTGAAGTCTTTCCAAAACTCTTTGGTGGTGGTACGGCCAAGCTTATTTTAAAAGATCCGAATGCGCCCTTGGAGACGGGTGTAGAGTTCATGATCCATCCTCCGGGAAAGAAGCTGACGCGCTTGAGCCTCCTATCGGGGGGCGAAAAGGCTATGTCCGCCATTGCTTTCATATTTTCAATATTCTTAATCAAGCCGGCCGCATTTTGTCTGCTGGATGAAATCGATGCGCCACTCGATGACGCCAACGTTTACCGATTTAATGATTTGCTAAAAATTATTGGTGAAAACTCACAAATTATTATGATCACACACAATAAACGCAGCATGGAATTTGCCGATACCCTGTTCGGAATTACCATGGAACAAAAAGGCATATCCAAGATTGTCTCGGTAAACTTTGAGGCCGCGCACTCCTCCAATTAATGCCAGATGTCCAAAAAAAATGAGCCCAAAGCCGCAAAGTCATTAGCGCAACTTCCCGCATCATCCGATGAAGAAAATAGCCGGCCGAATGAACTCAATGCCTCAGGCGGGTATTTCCGGCGTTTAAAAGACCAATTATCCAAAACACGTAAAACCTTCTCCGATGGTTTCGATAAAATCTTTGCCGGCAAAAAAAGAATCGATGATGACCTGCTGGAGGAACTCGAAGAACTATTAATTACATCGGACATCGGAGTTCAAACGGCGTTGTCACTTATCGAAAAAATATCATCTTCGAAGATCACCGATGTGGATCAGATAAGATCTCTGCTCAAGGATGAAATTTTATCCATCCTTCAGCCTCCGGAATCGACTCCGGAAAAATCGGTGTCTGCACCCAGGGTCATCATGGTCGTTGGGGTGAACGGAACCGGCAAGACCACAACGATCGGTAAACTTGCAGCCAAAGCAACCGCTTCAGGTAAAAAGGTTCTAATTGCGGCGGCGGATACGTTTCGGGCGGCCGCCATTGAGCAATTGATGATATGGGCTGAAAGAGCAAACGCCGATATCGTCAAGCACAAAGAAATGGCGGATCCGGCGGCGGTTGCATTTGATGCCGTCGAGGCGGCTTCAGCTCGGGGTTCCGATATGGTGCTTATCGATACCGCCGGCAGGCTGCATACGAAAGTGAATTTAATGGAAGAGTTGAAAAAAATAAAACGCACCATTTCAAAAAAAATTCCGGATGCACCCCATGAGGTGTTATTGGTCCTGGATGCAACCACAGGTCAAAATGCCTTATCGCAGGCGCAGCTATTTAATGACGCCATCGGCATTACCGCCTTAGCCCTGACCAAGCTTGACGGCACGGCCAAAGGCGGCATCGTTATAAGCATCTGCAATACCTTGAAAATACCCTTAAAATATATCGGCATCGGGGAAAAAATCGAAGATCTGCAGAAATTCGATGCCACCCGATTTGTCGATGCGCTTTTTTAGCGGTTTTCAGAAAAAACCAGAGAATATATTCCTGCAAATCCCATCATGCAGCCGCTCAACAGCGGGTATTTCAAAAAAAGTGTTGTAAAATGTAGATTTCTGTTGACATAGAATTTTACATTCTATATGGAAACAGAAAAATAGGCGATCGGTTAGCACTAACCCAAACCATTAAAATCAAACGAGAAGGGGGTAAAGCATCATGACAAAGGCAGAACTGGTAGAAAAAGCGGCTAAGGATGCAAAAATTTCAAAGGTTGCAGCCGCGGCTGCACTGAACTCTTTTATGGAAGGCGTCACCAAAGCACTGAAGAAAAAAGGCGGCAAAGTTACGCTGGTCGGCTTTGGCACATTTCAAAAAGTCCGCCGTAAAGCCCGTAAAGGACGCAATCCGCAAACCGGCGCACCGCTCAAAATCAAGGCTACCAATGTGGTAAAATTTCGTCCTGGCAAAAAACTCCGGGATGCCGTGTAAGCGTATAAGCAATTTAAAAACAACGGGCGATTTATGGTTACCATAAGTCGCCCGTTCTGTTTCTGCAGCCCAATTGATTTAAGATCAATTGGGCGTTATTGAAATGGCTAATTCAGGTTTCAGGTGTCAGGTTTCGGGTGTCAGCAAATTGGCTCAAAGCTGAAGGCTCAAGGCTGGGAATCCAAGAGGCTCGAAGTTCTATAGCCATCGAGCTTTTCAGCTTTAAAGCCTTATCGCTTCCTTGCCCATCAACCTTTGAGCCTTCAGCTTTGAGCTTTGAGCTATTTGGTTGACACCCGAAACCTGACATCGCATTGATTAGTACTTTTGTATCACTTTTGGGGAAGCATAACACTAGTAGGTGATATCAAAACTTCTAAACTCTCCGGTATAATCCTGCCAATTCACATCGACCTCATCCACCCGGGACATCCGCGGCCCTTGCCGGCACCAATTAAGCATGGCATCAACATCCTGCTGCCGGCCTTCAAAAACAGCTTCGACCGTGCCGTCGCGTTTGTTGCGCACCCACCCCAAAACCCCGAATCCTTCAGCGGCGTGTTGGGTTTCCGCCCGAAAAAACACCCCTTGAACCCGTCCGGATATGACGGCATGGGCCCTTACTTGTTTTTGCATGCACACCTCACAAATTGAGCTTTTGGCTATTAAGCGGGTAAACATGTAAGCGGATAAGCGAATAGCTCAACAGCGTAATAGCTTATGAGCTTATCAGCTTAACAGCTCTTTTAGTTTTGCCTCATCTATGATTTTCACTCCGAGTTCCTTGGCCTTGGTGTACTTTGATCCCGGCGATTCACCCGCAACCACAAAATCCGTATTACGGCTCACCGATCCACTGACCTTACCCCCGGCCGCTGTGATCATTTCCTTTGCCTGGCGCCTTGTCATATCACCCAGTGTCCCGGTCAGCACAAACGTTTTGCCTTCATATTTTGCGGTCTTCTTCCTGGTCTCAAAAACGATGTGCACACCGCTATCAAGGATAGACTGGATGGTGCGCATGTTGTTTTCTTGCCTGAAAAAGCCGGCAACGCTCTCGGCTACCACTGGGCCGACGCCTTCGATCTCTGTCAGGTCCTGTTGAGAACAACTCGCCAATTCTTTAAGGCTTCCAAAGTTCTCCGCCAGCAACACGGCCACATGCTCGCCCGCATGCCGGATTCCCAGTGCATACAGAAATCTGGCGAAGCTGATCCGTTTACTGGCTTCAATGGCGTTTATTAGATTTTCGGCTGATTTGTCCCCCATCCGCTCGAGGCCGGCAAGGATGCCTTCATCCAGTTTGAAAAGATCGGCAAACGAGGTCAGCAAATCTTTTTCGACGAGTTGATCGACGAGTTTATCCCCCATTCCATCGATGTCAAAGGCTCCTTTCGAGGCAAAATGTTTGATTCGCTCTTTAACCTGAGCGCGGCAGCTTGAGTTGATGCAGCGGGTAGCCGCTTCACCTTGCATGCGGATAACGGGTGAATCACAGACCGGACATGCTTCCGGCATCTTAAATGGGGTCTCACTTCCGTCGCGCCTTGATGCGATGACCTTCACGATCTCCGGGATGACATCACCGGCTCTCTGCACCAGGACCTTATCTCCTATACGAATATCCTTTTTCCCGATTTCATCTTCATTATGCAAGGTTGCCCGGCTGACCATAACGCCGCCGACATTCACGGGCTTAAGTTGCGCCACCGGTGTCAATACCCCGGTGCGTCCAACCTGAATTTCAATGGCATCAAGTGTGGTCGTTTCCTGAACGGCTTTAAACTTATAGGCAATCGCCCATCTTGGACTTCGGGAGGTCGCCCCCAAACGCTGCTGTAGAGAAATATCGTCAACCTTAACCACCACCCCATCGATGTCGTAAGGAAGTTGATGCCGTTTCTCACTGAGTTCATGATAATACTCCAGTACCTCTCGAATGACAATCGCGGGGCGAATGAACGGATTTATTCTAAACCCCCAGTATTTCAAAGATTTAAGGAGTTCCCCATGGGATTGAAACGCAATGTCTTCAACAATCCCGATTCCATAGAAAAAGATCTCCAGAGGACGGGTGGCGGTAATTTTTGAATCCAGCTGCCGTAAAGAACCTGCGGCGGCGTTTCTCGGATTGGCAAACGGCGCCTGTTCTTGCGCAAGGCGTTCTTTGTTCAGTTTTTTGAAAGCCTCAAGCCCGATGAAGACTTCCCCTCTTATTTCAAGTCGTGACGGTAGCGCTGAGAGGCTGTCTGTTTGCATCACTAGCGGAACCGATTTGATTGTTTTGACGTTGGTGGTGATCAACTCTCCGGTTAAGCCATCTCCCCGGGTAGATGCGGTTACCAGCTTTCCGTTTTCATATATAAGTTCCACAGCAACGCCGTCCATCTTGGGTTCAGCTGTGTATAAAATATGGCTTTGGGTATCGAGATTTCGTTTTACGCGCCCATCAAATTCGAGAATATCCTCATCATTAAAGCCGTTGTCTAAACTCAGCATGGGGAGCGTGTGTGCGACGGTATCAAATTTTTCGAGGGGCGCTGCGCCCACCCGGGTCGTCGGCGAATCCGGACGGATCAGCTGCGGATAGTTTTCTTCCAGCTGCTTGAGTTCCTGCATCATGCGGTCATACTCGGCGTCGGAAATTTCAGGGTCATCCAGAACATAATAGCGGTAATTATGCCGGTGAAGCGCTTTTCTTAACACTGCTACTTTCGCAACGATTTGCGGATTTAAATTTTTCGGCATATGTCCCTTACGACCGTACAGGCCGCCTCGCGACCGTGTTTGAATTCATTCATTTTAAAACCGGGACGCCATTTGAAAGCGGCCAACTCATCCGAAACAACAACCATGGCACCCATATCTACCTCGCGGAACTTCGCCACTGTGAACAATGCCGAGATCTCCATTTCAACCCCGATAACATTCCGGCGCTGATATTTTTCCACCTTGGCGCGGGTCTCGCGGTAAATCGCATCTGTGGACCAGACAGGTTCGTGGTGGTAATTGAAACATTTTTGGTCCAACGCAGCCCTGAGCTTGGCGACCATCAACTCCGAGGGAAATGAAATCCGATTATCATCTTCTTTATAATGCCCGGAAGTGCCTTCATCAATAATCGCAGATGTCGGAACAATAATATCGCCGATTTTAGCCTTTGCGGAAATGGATCCGCACCAGCCTAAAAAAAGAATTTTGCGAACACCCCAGGCAATCAAAGTTTCAAGCACCATTGCTGCGTAGGGTGCACCGATTAACGGCCCGCTTAAGGAAAAATCCGCGTTTGGCTGGCCGGCGACGTACAGTCGACTTATGAAGAGTTTTTGATATTTGGTTTTATCAAAATCCAGCAGGCTGCATAGCAGGCTGAGGTCCGTTTCGGTCCCGACGATCACGCCGAAAGGACCCAGCCGGGGTGAACGTTTACCCCTTTTGGGAAATATGATGGCATCATCGGTAGCCATGTCTGTCGCCCGTTATTAGAAGCTATCTCAAAAATGCATCTAACGCCCAATTGACTGCGTTGCGATTCGCTTTAAAATGCTCACGTACTATCGTATGGTTGCGAAATAATCTTAAAGTATCGCGCTCCGACTTATGCCGGTCTTGCTAGATTCGTGAGCTCATCCTTAACCTCATCGATAATATCATAGAACCACATCAGATCTTCGATGGTCAGCCGGCCCGCTTTTACCGGCGCCCTATCAGTGCCGTCCTTTTTTAACAATATACGCGGCCCGATTTGGACTTTGGCTTCACCCGCACCATATCGGTTAATTGAAACGACCAATCCGGTTTCATTGCACTTCCACGTTTTTAAAACCTTATCCATCTCAGGGTCATACGCCATAGCTTCCTCCACTCAATTTGAACCTATCTCAAAAATGCATCTAATACCCAATGGCGGCGTTGCCCCGCCGCAGTAAGCGGGATTTTACATCTGTCTTTTTAAATATTAAGGAGTTCATCAAGCCTCCTTAAAATGCTCACATACTTACATGTATGCTGGGAACAACGACTTTTGCGTCGGCTTGCGCCTTGCCCTTGGGCATGATCTGCGATTTTTGAGATAGGTTCTTGATAGTTAGGTCATCTCAGATTTAAAAAGCTCGACTGAGTTAATCTGAATATTTAGTAATTCCGAAATCTTGAATTTGGCCCGCATCCCTTTCGGCTCACCTGCGATCGAGGTAATGACACCGATTCCGCGCTCCTGCCTGATTTGCCGCATAATTTCTTCATTTGTCAGGTCGATGATTTCAATTCCCAATTGATCCGCTACATATTGTTTTGCTTCAGTTATTTTCATTTTACGGGCTATCTGCATCCAGGCCACCAGATCTCCGGCGGTTCGGATACCACCCATGCCCGAAGCAACAATGTGAGCAACGTGCATACCAAAAGGATCGCCCACGCCAATCTACAAACCATCCGCCTTTCCAATTTGCACCAGCGATTTTGATGCCCGGGTAACACTGTCAATGGGGGGCGCTTCCATCATAGGCACGCCACCAACCCCCATCCCAACATTAACATGGATGGGTATATTGGCAAGCGCGACAGTTTCTTTTACAAAAGTTACGGTTCTGGCGATATTCCAGGCCACAGATTGCGTTGTGTTTGTACCGATCGCCACTCCAAAAATATGGGCCCCAGCAGCTTCTGCAACTTTTGCCTGTTGGTGGGGATACATTCCGGCTAACTGCTTTCCGTTAAAGGTCAGTTCGCCGTGCATTCCCAGCACGAATTCTCCTGAGGCTCCCATGATCACAGGCATATGGGGGGTTACTTCTTTTAAATCGGCCACCGCCTGCAGGGCGGCTAAAAAATCTGCATCCCCGGCGGATCCACAGGTATCAAAATTAAGGCCCTCACATCCGACACTATTCAGTTTTTTCCCGACAAACACTAAATCTTCTCGCAGCTGTTCAGCGGCCGCCTCCTGTGTCGTCCGGGCTTCTTTGATCTTTCGCTGTGGCAGCAGATCGGCCGGATTTGGGTGGGGCCCATCCGGCTGAAAGTAAAGCCCCAAATTTGGCTGGGCGCCATAAAAGAAAGGGGCGGTCGTCATCATGGATGCCGTGTAATATTCGTTCATCTCATAATTGATAATGGATTTGACCGGCTTGAAGCTGTAATCGCTATGTCCCAGGGATGTGGTATCCGCGGCACAGGCTCTTTCGTAAGTCAGGATCGCCTGCAACCGGCTCATGGGAATGCCGATTCCGCCACTATCCTGACCGGCGTAGAAGCTCATCGAACAGCCATCATCGGTCACAATAACCTCTTGTCCCGATGCTACACTGACAACCCGAGACGGCTCAGTGATGACATCCAATAGCAGCTGCACATCGTCTTTGGTCAACTCGGGAATGTCAGCTCTGGCGGCGGCATCCTTGGTTCCTGCCAGAATGTCATCTTTGACCTCGGCCGTGGACAAGGAGACCAACTCCCCATCGCCCATC
>JASFGM010000095.1:0-7934 GCA_050123755.1 Desulfobacterales bacterium | reverse complement strand
GGCCTCTACGTCCGTAAGTAAATCCCACATCATTAGAAGAATATCGGGTTTGTAGCGCTCATATGCCGCCACTTGTGCCTTTACAAAAATTTGGGGATCCAGTAAGAAATCCCTGATGGACGCACCAATGAGCTGGGTGTTGCACTGACCCGTAAAGAGATAAGCCGGAATTCGATCGATCTGAGGATTCTCATTCGTAAACGTCTTTTTAAAAGCAGCCGAAATTCGCTTTGCCCCTGTGAATGCCTCCATCTATAATTCTCCCTTCTCCTCCCAGATTTTCATCTGTTCCTGATAGGACGGTGGAAATTAGATAAAGACTTCCCGACATCTCCACCCATTAAGACACTGCGTCCAAGACCGCTAAACACCCTATCTCAACATCCTTCATCCAGCAAGTTACTTTTTCTCCTGATATTCATCAATCCTTTTATCCATAGCCGCCAAGGATGATTTTATCATTGCCCAATAACCCAAATTGCATTAATTATAAATCCAATTAATACTTTGGATCATTTTGATTATAAAAGGTTATAATTAAATGAATCTCAACCAGCTGAAGATTTTCTATTACGCCGCCAGGAACGGCAACTTGAGTGTTGCCGCGCAAGAACTGTTCATTACTCAGCCGGCGGTCACAAAAGGAATCCAACGATTGCAGGAACACTATGAAATTTGATTTGTTGATTTTGTCGGGAAAAAGCTGGTCGTAAAAGAGGTTCTGGAAGACAAACTGGTCATCATCACACCACGCCATCATCCCCGGGCTGCAAGAAAACGCCTGACCCCCAAAGATCTGGAAGGGTACCCGTTTATCATGCACGAAAAAGGGTCTGCTCCCCGGCGGGCCATCGAAGAATTCATTCGCAAAAGCCGTATTTCTGTGAAAATACCATTAGCGCTTTCCAGTAATAGGGCCATTAAACGCGCCGTGCAGGAGGGCATCGGGATAGCCCTTATTTCCAGAAAAGTCGCCAACGAAGAAATACGCGCCAAACGAATGCATGCGGTTCATTTGGACCACCCGGCAATGAAACGCAAATTCGTTCTGGTTCATCACAAAGACAAGTACCTGTCGGAATCTCTGCGACTTTTAATGGACATGGTATATAGATGGGCATCTCAGTATGCTAAAGAGCTTAAATAAAGGCTTCGCGGGTTGGGAGAATCTGAGGGCACAAGATTTCAGATTTCGGATTTTGGATTGCGGATTTAAAAAAGCCCGCTTTTATACGCAACTAAAAGGCAGCTGATAAAGCCTCCCTTTTGATTCTATTCCAGGCCATCTGGATCGAAAGAATCGTCAGCGCGTCGGTAATTTTGCCTTCATCGATCATCTGGACCGCTTTTTCGAGCGGATATTTTACCACTTCAATGATTTCATCCGGATCCAGGTTCTGTTCGGCCGGCATCAGACCTTTGGCGATAAATACATGGATCTCTTCATCCGAATAGGCCGGAATCATGTGAACCTTGCCGAGCAAAATCAATTCCTGCGCTTGAAATCCGGTTTCCTCCAATAGTTCGCGCTTGGCGCATTCGAGAGGCGATTCGCCGGGCTCGAGTGTGCCGGCCGGGATTTCCAGCAGGTATTCGCCCACCGGATGCCGATACTGCAGCTCCATAACAACGCTGTTTTCGCCTAAAAAGGGTACAACGGCAATTGATCCCGGATGACGGATAAATGCCATCTCGGTATGGCGGCCGTTTGGAAGTTTGAGATTCTCGGTCACAAAATCAAAAATGCGCCCTTTATAAACTTCGGCCGTACTTTTCACGGTTGCCTTTTTACGGGTTGTTTCTGCTTTCATAACACCTTCACCATACGCTCGATATCCAGCAGTTCATCCAGCTGGCTGATGATCGGGGTTGAGGTTTGCACATCCGGCCAGGACCGGCTCACGGAATGATGTTTTAGCCAGACGGCATGCAAACCGGCGTCTCGGGCACCGCAAACATCAATCCGATAGTCATCGCCCACGTATACTGCCTCTGAAGGTTTAAGGTTTAATCCTTTTAGGCACAGACAAAATGGCTCGGGGTCCGGTTTTGGCGGGATACTGTTTTCACCGGCGACGATGATGACCTTAAAATAGGTTTCCAGCTCGGGAAATTGACTGATACGGTGGGTCCCGGAGCGTTGCTGCCCCTGAGTATTGGTGATCATACCGAGCTGATATTTTGAAGACAAACTTTTTAATACATTTACGGTCTCCGGAAATAGGGTTGAGTTTGCTTTTACGGTTTTCCAATAGGCCGTTTCCCAGGTATCAAGAAGCCGGGCATCGGGCTTTAGGTCATAGAAATGATAAACTTCCTGCCACAGGGATTTTCTGGAAAAATTTGATCGATCATGCAATTCTTTCCGGATCCGGCGATAGGTGGCCAAAAAGTCTCCCTGCCGGTTTAAGCTCGGATCCGCAAACAGCTTTTTTTGGACCTCCTTTTCAGCTTTGCGAAAGCCATCGGCAGCATCCACCAGGGTTTGACCAAAATCAAATAAAATTGCTTTAATGGAATTTTTTCCGCTCAATTTAATTCCCTTGGCCGGAGCCCGCTTATATCCGCACAATGAGGTTAACAGGTGTCAATCGCCTGGTTCAAAGGTTCAGCGTTCAAGGTTGTCCTAACCCCGCGGTTCAAGGACTTGTTCGATTGGTTTGATTGGTCTTATGGGTTGAATTGGTTGGCTTCAACCGAACCCATTGAACGAATTAAACCAATTAAACAAATGTAACGTTTGCCTGCTGGCTGACACCTGACACCCTGAGCACTTTAGGCAATGCGACCTATTAGTCCTTTCCCCATTTTTTGAGATAGTCCCCGCAAAGCTCTTCCTCCGAGGGGATGTACTCTTCTTTGGGGATCGACAGCAGGGTGTAGTTGAGAAAATTTTCCCAGTTGATATTGCCGCTGAAGATGTTGCCGGCCCAGGAGCCGCAACCGAGCGTATCGGTGGTGGGCAGCCCGGTCGTCCAGCCGCCGCTGTTGGCATGGGCATGCGGCATGTTGCAGACGACCCGCCCTACGTTGGCTCGCAGCGCGAGCTTAACCCGCCGGTCATCATTTTCAGTATGGATGGATACAGAATGGCCTTCGCCCGAAAATTTGAGGATTTTCTCCAAGCGCTCCAGCATTTCGTCGAAATCCTCCCATTTCCAGATAGTCAGCACCGGCGAAATTTTCTCACCCGAAAAGCGGTCTTCCGGACCGACCTTCTCTCCGATGACCATCAGGAACCGGGTGTCTTCAGGAACTGTCAATCCTGCATTTTCAGCAATAACGGTAGCCGGTCTAGCCACGACGTCCCGGTTCAGGTGGGTTCCATCCGGCCACATGTATTTTCTCAAGTTTTCACGCTCATCCGTGCTGCACAAATATCCGCCTTCGGATTTTAACGCCGCGATCATATCATCGGATATGCTTTCATAAAGGGCGACCGCGTTCTCAGACGAGCAGGATGCGGAATTATTGGCGATCTTTGACAGCCGTATCTTATGGGCAGCTTCCGCCAAATCAGCCGTATCATCCACAATGGATACGACATTTCCGGCGCCCACGGTCTGAGCCGGCTTGCCGGCCGCATAGACCACTTTCACCAGGGCCGCACCCCCGGTGGCCACCGCAAAGTCGCATTTGGCCATCAGCTCGGCGGTTTTGGCATGGTTGGTCTGTTTAATGCACTGCACCAGATCCACCGGAGCCCCGATTTTTTCGAGTGCCTTGCGCACGTGCACAACCGTTTCAAAGGATGTCTTTTGCGTCCGCGGATGGGGCGAGACGATCTGGGCATTGCGGGTCTTCAACGTACTCAGGGCCAGGCAGCAGATGGTGGACTCCGGGTTCGTGCACGGCACGACGTTGGCGATCACACCGATCGGTTTGGCGTATTTGCGGATCCCCAGGGCTTTGTTCTCTTCGATCAGACCGCAGGTTTTGGCATCCCGCATGTCCCACAGGGTACCCAGGGTCTTATTCTTGATTTTATTGACCTTATCCTCGGCGTTGCCGATATCGGATTCATCCACGGCCATATGACCCAACTTGTGGCGGACGTCTTCTTTTAAAAGTTCCCAGGCCACGGCCTGAACCATCTCGTCGACTTTTTCCTGGGACCAGTTTTCGACCTCACGAAACGCCTTTCTGGCTTTTTTGTACATTTCCTGAATGTTGTCTGCCATAATCTTCTATTCCTCCCTACATTTTTATTAGCTTATAATGTTGAATGAAATACATGTTTTTCTCATATCTTAGACTTTATTAAATTCGAATATCGAATATCGAAATTCGAAACAAATCCTAAATCCAAATGTCCCAATGATCAAAACACTGGATACGCCGATATTCAATACCGTGATATGTTTCGGTCATTTGAATTTTGGTAATTCGAAATTGTTTCGAGTTTCGGATTTCGGATTTATTGATCTGTTTTCAGCGAAAAAATATCTCAATATCTCCTCTATGAACTTTATAAATAAATAGTCATGTGAGTGGAATCGAATACCCCATCTCTTTGAAGGCTTCTTTGGCCACCACAAAAAAATCTTCAATATCCTTAGGCGTAATCATACCCAGATTGCACAATCGGAACGTTTCCAGGCCAAACATTTTCCCGGGATAAATCGTAAAACCGCGCTCATAGCAATAGTCGTGAAGTTTAAAAAAATCATATTGCATGAAAAGGTTGCAGTAGTAGGATCGCCTTGGATAATCCTTTGATTTCTCAATTTCTTCGATTTTACCAACGGTCCAGGAAACTCCCGTCATGCCGCAGAGCCCCTTCTGGGCTGAAGACATACAGAAATCGATGCTTTCTTCTTCAATGTCGAAGGGAATCAGACCATAGGTTGAAATCGTGTCCACAATGAAAACACAGCCGTTCGCATGGGCAATTTCCCCAATTTCTCGAACCGGATTTAAAACCCCGGTGCCGGTTTCATGATGAACGGTGGCGACCACCGCGATGTCAGCGTCAGACTCAAGGGTCTGTTTGACGACATCCAGATCCGGCAACCCGGTGGTTGGAAATTCGAGGTTTACGCAGGGAATGTGGTAGTAGGCGGCAATCTCGACCATTCGTGCAGAATAGGCCCCGTTGTTTACGATGCAGATCTTTTTACCTTCCGGAACCAGGGAATTTACAAGGACATCCTGGATGATGGTTCCGGAGCCGGTGAAGAGCACAGCGGCATACCTTTGCGGGTCTCCATGAACAACGTTAACCAGCTCCTGGCGGACTTCGTCCATGATGGCAACAAATTCTTCCTCCCGCGGGCAGATGTCGGGAACCACCTGGGCGTATTTGACCGTATCGCTGGTCGTTGCCGGACCCGGATTCAGCAATACATTTCTTCTGATGGGTTTTACAACTTCCACAGTAATCTCCTTTTTATGGTATCTAAAATGCGTTTATACATGATTTGAGGTTTCAGTGTTCAGGTGTCAGGTGTCTGGGCACTAGGTGTTATCCAGAAGCCTTATATTTGTCTGTAGCTACTTCCAGTCCGTAGAATTCAAGGTCAACACAGGCCCTCCGGGCCAAAGACTGACACCTGAAACCTGACACCCGAAACCATGAGAGCTTTTATAGTTTCCCTACTTTCTTGATACCGGACTTTTTACTGGGATCCTCGATCTCTTCAACGATGCTGAAGCCGCTTCCGCGTACTTTTTTCATCTCTTCAAATCGCGTTTTCCACGCTTCAGGGGTGCGACAAATAGCGGTTTTGGTATTTTTTTCCCGATCCGCCAATGGCGGCACCGGCCGGTCGCCCGGGCCATCGTAATCTTCTTTGGGCGTTAATTGTTGGCCCAGACGATTCGATTCTTCCCTTTCGACTTCTTCAATGTAATGAGCGCCGGCGGCAAAGGAGCGGGTTACCGCCAGAATCGCCCAGGTCGCCTCGGGGGTAAACCCCAGATCCATCATGGTAGCGCCGGTTGCACCGAGCATATCCAGATCAACCGGTTCGGCAGAAACGTGTTGAGCTGCCTTGACGACTTCCTTGGTAAAGGCAATATACCTCCCAGCCACTCCCAGCTTTTCCGCGCGTGCAATCATCCTTTTTGCAGCCGGATCTTTGAGCATCAAATTCGATACACCCAAGGCTTCGTCATGAAGGTTCTCCTTGACGAGAAGCTCAGCTGCCGCTTCCAGAGAAAATTCTCCCTTGTCGACCCGATCAAGATAACTTTCGAGTCGATTCCCAAATGCCGAATAAGCGCCATACGCATGCCCAAAAGCCATGATCGAAGCCCCGCAAGCCTGGGTCAAAAACGTCTTGGATCTGGCCACGATCCTGGATATGGCCGCTGGTGCGGAAAGTCCGTCCTCCAATGCCAGAATCATGACGTAGTTGAGCATCCGGCCCTCTTCAACAGTCGGTATCCGGGCCTGATAATCCACAAAAAGGACCTCAATGACGCCGTAGCCTTCTTCCATCAGTTCGGTGGTGTCATAGCCCCTGGTAACGATGCGGTGGACATTTTTGTAAGCGACTTCCGACACCCACTGAAAGGGGGCTCTTTTCGTATCCCGCGGTACCGTCCCGTATTCCCGATCATAATAGTCAAAGGGATTCTTGGGGCTGTCCAGATTTCCGATTTTGCGTTCCCTTTTTATTCTGTTGAGCGCATCTGTTTTTTCTTTATTTAGATAACCCATCGCTTGTATTCTCCTTTTTCCTTCTGCTTCCTGGCGTATTCCTGCTGCTCTTCCTTTTTAGGAACGATCCGATCCTGCGGTCCGACATACTTGATCATCGAAAGATCGATCATCTGCACCATGGGCTCGTTCCTGGAAGCCCCCCAGGCGCGGCCTTTTTTCATGTTGAACAGCGCATGTGCCGCGCAGCTAAACCCCCGAACAACACTGCCGATACACCAGCCCGCATTTGGCGAAAATCCGATTTCCATCAGGGCCGTATTTCCGGAGCCCACCACATTGACCCCCACATAAGATCGGCCGTCTTTTTTGCGGCGCGCATGAAAATATTTTTCAATGGCGCGCTGCATTTCGAGATAGACCCCCTCCAGTTCCAATTCTTCCTGCTTGAGGTGAATCGGTTCCGCACGCGGGTCGCTGTCGATGTGCTGGGGTTGACCCATGCCCATGACCGGCCGCTTGGCGTCCAGATATTCATCGACCAGGATTTTGGCCATTTCATCGACAGTTTTGCCTTCTTTTTTGGCACGCTCCAGATATTTATTGAGCATGTATCCGTGCGCAGCCCCGGGCCCGTGGACACCGCCGAAGGTCGAAACCGCCGCTGCCACACAAACGGGAAGATTCGGCCTGCCCGCACTTACACCGATGGCGCCGACTGCCGACGGCGACATGGAATGCTCTAAAAAAACGCCCATCTCGTATTTGAGCATTTTTTCTTCGTTTTCCGTAGGGATCCGGTTCTGGAACAATACAAACATCGCATCGTAAAAAGAATAGCCCTCTTCAGCCAATTCACTCAAATCGTATCCGCGCATGACGGTTTTTTCCTCGGTTTTGTAAGAAATCGCCGTCTTCCTGCGAAACGGTGGTTTTCTATCCATCATTTCCCTCCTGATTCTTTTAGATGCTTTTTTAAAATAGCGTCGAGTTTGCAATATGATTTCCGGCAGGTACGCGCCCAACCGCAAAGCCGGATGCCGGATTAGAATTTCTGTGAAAAATTGACGATAACGGATTATAAGCCGTGAATGTTAAAATATAATGAGTCCTTAGACTATAAGTCAAAATAATAATTATCATCTGTATGATAACAAATAGTTATGAAAAATTCCCAGAGACATTGTGGTCATCGGGTTAAATGCTCCCGGAAGAGAGCTGTGAACACAGCGTTTGATAACTCGAAATTTCGCCGGCGATATCCCGGGATGTGAGGTGAGCGTTAAGGTCTTTCGCTGAGAAAGGCAAACAGCTGAAAATCTGGATCTCC
>JASFGM010000094.1:0-7936 GCA_050123755.1 Desulfobacterales bacterium | reverse complement strand
GGAACGATCGCAACTGGAAAAATGGCTGATTTGGTCATCACCCACCCAAAGCAAATCTCTCAGGTCCGCTGGGTGCTCATCGGTGGACGGCAAGTCGTTAAAAATGGAATAATTATGAGTTGAATTTAAGGCCTTTTTTCCTCTTTGTAATTGGACCCTGCTGGCTGTTTAAATGTGAATTTCAACAATACATATCTTTTAGTAGTCTTAAATAGTTTCAAATCTAAACTGTAAAATAGACAGCCGAATGGATTGCTGCGAATTAATCCAGGATTCTTAGGAGCCTTAGAATCAACGAACCGGTTGATTTTTTGGGGGAGTTGAACATAATGACATAGCGGTAGAGTCCGCCATGGGCGCTTTTGATATAACCGGCGCGGGTGCTGATACCGTGAAGCGTGCCGGTCTTATAATACTCTCTTCCTTCCCGGCGCATCAGATAGTGGTAGGGCAGAAACTCCTGGAGAACCTGATCCATCTGGGCCGCCGACACTTTATTGTCTCTGGATATCCCGGAGCCTTCGACAATCGACATATCTTCGATGTCCAGCATGTTTTTGGCATAGTCGCGCGCGATGGTGACGCCTTTGGCGAGGGTGCCCGGTGATCCGATGACTTCCGCGCCGGTGGCGATCAACAGCTGGTTGGTCGTAAAATTGTTGGAGTGTTCCAGGAGCTTGGCTACAATCTGCGCTAATGAATATGCGGAATCGTATCTGAATATGAGCCGGTCGGTTCTGGTATTTATGCGTGCCAATTTGACCTTGCCGGTGAAACGGATCCCTTGTTTTTCAAGGAAATATTGGAAAAGTTTACCCGCGTAGATGGCAACTTCATTTTTATTATGCGAAAAAACGATGCGGCCTTTATTTAATTTCGAGGCTTTTATTTTCTGGATCACAAACGGCAGCAGCGGTGTTTGCGGTTCGGCACTGACATAACCCTGGGATGTGAGTTTAAAATTGACGGTATTAAAATTGACGCATAGCGCGCCATTGGGGGCATCGTAGGGCTGTGGGGACGAGGAGATGCCGGGAATCGTAAGTGGCTGACTAAAATAGGAATCATCTATAACCAGATCATTCATGGGTGCTGTATTTTGCAGGAGCACTGCCAGGACCTGCGATATTTTGATAATAACCTCTGAGACCAAAAGCGGATCGCCGTATCCTTTGATTTTCAGATTTGACTGTTCGTCCAGATAAAATTCGGTCGGAAAGCGGTAATCGTTGCCGAGATAATGCAAGGCGACCAGGGCGGTGAAGATTTTTAAAATCGAAGCCGGAACCCGTTTTTTATCGGCATTTTTCGCCCATAATATTTGGCCCGCGGAGTCGGTGACGAGGATGGCGTCATTCTTGCCGATAAGACGATCCAGTTCATCAAGATCCTGGGCCAGGAGGTGGCAGGGGTTCGACAGGATGCTCGCAATAAATCCCAGCAAAATAAGACGCTTGACGATTTTTTGCCGGGGCGGGCGTTGCCGATTAGAAGAAAAAATATGCCTTAGCTGAAATCGCATCCTTATAGCTTCCAAGCCTATCCGCACTATGGGCTTTCGATGATGATCGTCACCGGACCGTCGTTAATCAGCGCAACTTCCATCATTGCCCGAAAACGTCCGGTCTGAACCGCGACGCCCTCTGCGCGCACCATATTAACAAACTTCTCGTAAAGATCGGTCGCTTTTTCGGGCTCAGCGGCCTCTATAAAGGAGGGGCGTCTGCCCTTGCGGCAATCCGCTAACAGGGTAAATTGAGAAACGGCCAGCAATTCGCCGCCCGTTTCGAGCAATGACCGGTTCATTTTGCGGTTTTCGTCTTCAAATATCCTCAGGTTGATAATCTTGTTGGCCAGATAATCTGCGTCTTTGGCCGAGTCGCCTTTGGCAACTCCCAGCAAAACCAGAAGTCCGCTGCCGATCTGTCCCACAACTTTATTATCTGTCGTGACCGTACTTTGTTTGACCCTTTGAACAACTGCACGCATTTTCAATGATTTTTCGCTTGAGATTAATGAGTTTAATTGCTAGGCTTCATTATTTTGATGGGTGGCGTATAAAAATTAACATTTCTAAACAATGATATGTTATTATTACATAATTTAAGCATTCGACCAACACCAAAAAATTGAACCGGTGTTTCGCAAGGCCCATCGGAAATATCAAGGTGTCTCGGTTTTTAACGACTCTGTTTAAAATGACGTCAATTAAATTAAGGTGTGCTGCGAGATGCCCCAAATCTTATTCGCTTGAAGAATAATTATTTTTATAATATAAATAGGTTATGCAGCCCATTCGATTAGGGGTTGCGTTTTTAACGATGATAAGCCCGCTTGCCGAGTCACCAAAAGCACGGCAGGGCCTTAATCGGTGCAAGTCACACGGTGGAACCGTGGATTCTCGTGCATTCGTATGTTCTCGTGCAAAGCACCTGGTTTGAAAACACCCAATTAAACGGGCAAGCGGCTGGGAGATAATTTTTTGAAGAAAAAAAACCTATATGCAAAGCTCAATTTAATTTTTGGTCTCTTCTTTTTCTTTCCGGTTTTGGGGTTTATTTTTTTTAGCATCAAGTATGACATGCTGAAAGACAAATATGTTCCCTTATTTTTTCTGGGCATCCTGATCTTCTCATTTGCCGGGTTCACGATACTCAAAAATCTGTTTGACAAGATCGCCCGTATTTCGGAGCAAATGTCATCCAATTATCTTGATGAGCTATCAGATGGTCAGGCGTCATCCGGAACCGATGAGCTCCACAGCATTGTCGAATCATTTGCGGCTATCGAAAGGCGTTTCGGCCGAACATTCAATGAGCTTGAAAAGAAGTCATCTGAGATATCCATTCTCAAAGATCTTTCAGAGCTTTGCTATGTCACCTTTGACCCGGAGGAGATCCTGCATATAACACTTGAGCGTGCTTTAATGCTGACCAACTCGGATCTCGGTTCAATCCTGATGCTCCAAAAAACCGAACCAAAGTCCTTTGTTGTTAAGGCGACGGTCGGCCTTGGAAAATTTGTCAAGGCAGGGGACCGTATCGATTTTGAAACAAGCATCGCCAAATATGCGGTAATTAATAAATCGCCGCTTGTTGTTGAGGATATCGAAACAGATAATCGCTTCGGCAGGACGAACCTGGCGCATTATGGAACAAACTCCTTTGTCTGTATGCCGATTAAAACCAGCAAGGATATTTTTGGGATCTTGACAATTTCATCGCGAAATTTTGATCGAACATACTCTCAAGAGGATGTAGAGGTGTTGACCCCGCTGCTGAGTAATGCCGCCTTTACTTATGAAAATTTACGCCTGCTGAAAGAAAACGAACGCAACCGAACACACCTGCGGTCCATCGAAAAAATATTTAAAATATTAATTTCAAGTTTTAGAGATACCGAACTCGTCCATGCGGTGCTCAATGAACTTCAAAGCGTGGTTCCATTTGAGTTTGCTTTTGTGTTGACCGAAGATGAAGCCAAAACCGGACACTTAAAAATTTTCGACCTGCTCATCAGAGCCCCGTCAAACCTTGCCCGCGGCGCCAGTTATGCTTTCAAAGGATCTATCATTGAAAAAGTATTTAAACAAGAAACCAGCCTGCTTGTGGACAATACCGGTTCAAGTGCCAACGCGGTGGACCGCGAACTATTTGCTGAACATGGCTGCACGACGTGTCTGCTTGCGCCCTTGAAAACCGATGGCGTTGTAACCGGCATTTTAGCTTTGGCAGCCAAAGAAGTCGGTACTTTTTACAATGTTCAAAAGCTCATCACCTGGATTGCGAACGGTCTCTCGCTGGCGATTGAACGCAATCGGCTTTCAGCGGCAGTTGTTAAGCGTAATCGGGAATTGGATACAATCCGCCAGGTCGGCAGCGCACTGGCTTCATCCACATTTGATATCAGCAAAGTTTTGAAATACACCATGGACATGATCCGCGAGGTGATGAACGTCGAAGCGGGTTCGCTCTTATTTCTGGAAGAAGACGAACTTGAGGTTGCCGTGGCATTTAATATTAAAATTAAATCCATGAAAAAATTCCGCCTTAAGATCGGTCAGGGAATTGCCGGTTATGTGGCTGCCAGGGGCAAATCGATCCTGGTCAATGATATTGAAAAATCGCCGCACTTCTTTCCGATGGTCGATCAATCCACGGGTTTTAAAACCCAATCGGCGTTGTGCGTGCCGATGGTATCCCAGGGAAAAGTGATTGGTGTTGTCGAGGTGCTCAATAAGATCAACGGGGAGTTTAGCATTGATGATAAGGACCTGTTACAATCCATAGCAACCTCTGTCTGTATTGCGCTTGAAAACGCCCGTCTTTACAAAGAGACCGTATCGATGGCCGAACAAGAGCGCGATATTCGTCATATGTTTCAAAAGTTTGTCCCCAAAGAGGTTTTGGATAAAATTATTTATGATTCGGAAAACGATAAACCGGAAATTGAAGAATTAAAGACGCTCACGTTGCTGAATATCGACATCCGGGGCTTTTCGGATCTATCCCGACAGATCGGCTCTCAAAAAACGGTATCGCTTTTAAACAGTTTTTTTTCGGTTATGGGCGGCATTGTGTTTAAACATAATGGGATCGTCGATAAATATCTGGGAGATGGGTTTTTGGCGTTGTTCGGTGCACCCGTATCAAGTACCAAGGATGCCGAAAATGCCATAGCTGCAGGTTTTGAAATGAAAAAATCTCTTCGCTCCGTGAATCGATATTTGGAAAAGAAATACGGCGCAAAGGTCCAGATGGGAATCAGTATTCACACAGGCGAGGTTGTGGTTGGAAATATTGGATTTGAAAAGAAAATGGACTACACCGTGATCGGTGATTCCGTAAATACGGTTTTCAGGTTACAGAATCTTACAAAATCGTTTCCGAATGGAATCCTAATTAGCGAAAACACCTTGCGGGCGACAAGATCCAGACCGGATGTTGGCGAAATCAAGATTTCAGCCGACCTGGCACATGAATTTGGCGGTATGAAAGTCTATGAACTGCTGAGCCAAAAACCAGGCAAGCCTTATGTTGTTGCCGCCAATTAGCTATCCAGTATCCGGTGCCCTTAAAACGGCGTTCCTGCCAAGTATTGCGTCCCTTTACTAATTTACAAAACACGGATTGATTCTATCAATCATCTTGTCGATACATCGGCTCACCGATTGAGCAATTTTCATTGCAGATTCTTGACAACGACCGACTTACCCATTAGTTTGACAGAAACATTGGGCTGTCCCAATGCGGGTTTGCGACGGAGGAAGATATGGAAAAGGAATATCCGGGGACATTAAAAGGACAGTTTCTGCTATCCATGCCCAGTTTGTTGGATCCCAATTTCCACCAAACCGTGACATGTATGTGTGAACATAACTCGGAAGGTGCCATGGGACTGGTGGTCAACCGTGTTCATGAGGCCCTGACGGCAAAGGATATTTTCGAAGAGCTAAAAGTTGATTATACCAAAGGAGCAGAATCCATCCCGATCCATATGGGCGGTCCGGTTCACATCACCGAGCTATTTGTGCTTCATGGTCCTCCCTTTGACTGGGATGCCTGCCTAAAGATTACGGCAACCCTTGCGATGAGCAATACCAAGGATATTATAGAGTCGATTGCATTGGGTAATGGGCCGGATTCATTTATTATAACTCTCGGTTGCGCCGGCTGGGGTCCCGGGCAGCTGGAAGCCGAAATTAAAGAAAATGCCTGGTTAACTTATCCGATTTTCGAGGAGAATATTTTTACGATGCCGGTTGACACACGCTGGGAGGAGGCAGTGAAGAAGATGGGAATCAATCCTACGCTGCTTTCCGATACTGCCGGTCATGCTTAATGGGGGTTTTGCACTTATTTTACGCGCTTGACTTCGCTTTCGCTTTGGCTTTCGGTTTCTTTTTCTTCAAGCAAATTTTATCTTTTTTAACGAAAGCGCACAATTTCGGATTATAGTATTCTTTGCAATTTAATGGATTATATAGCGGGCACTCAGGATGTTTTTCGGACATATATTAATTTTTCCCTTCTTAAATTAAATTCCTTGCCAAACCGGGCTTTTTGTTGTGGTGACCTCTTCGAAGGATTGCACCTCATCTTTTGGGCAACCGCTTAAAGCATTGGCCGGCACCCGGTGAGCGTTCGTTTTGTGAAATAATGAACCGCTAGGCGCGCTAAAAATCGATCCTGCCAGCCGAAATTTTGCCAAAACGCCGTTTTAATACCATAAAATCTTTGGCTTTACAAGGTATTATATCATTATGATAACAGCAGGAATCGATTGTGGTGCCAAAAACACCAAAACCATTATCATGAAAAACGGGAAGATTATCGGCAAGGGCATGGTTCTGACCGGTTTTGATCAGGAAGAAGCCGTCGAGGAATCCCTGGGCAACGCCCTAAAAGACAGCGGTAATACCAAAGATGACATTCAAAAAATTTATGCTACCGGTTCCGGCCAAAAAGCCGTTAAAATAGCAGATGATACGGTCGATGAAATTAAGGCCATGGCAAAAGGCGCCAATTTCTTCTTTCCCAATGCGCGCACGGTTACCGACGTCGGGGCCGAAGAGGGGCGGGCAGCCAAAATAGATGAGAAGGGCAATCCGCTTGATTTTGCGATCAATGAAAAATGTGCTGCCGGCGCCGGTGCTTTTATTGAAAGTATGGCCCGGGCGCTTGATGTGAACATTGAAGAAATGGGACCCCTGTGTCTTCAATCGGACAAAGAAATTCCCATGAATGCCCAATGTGTCATTTTTGCCGAATCAGAAGTTGTCGGGCTGATTCACGCCAAAACCGGCAAACCCGAGATCAGCAAGGCTATCCATGATTCGATGGCCGGCCGAATCGCATCCATCATTCGCCGCATCGGCGTAAATGAAGATATCGTCATGGTCGGCGGTGTGGGTTACAACCCGGGATTTATATCGGCGATGAAAAGGGAATTGAAAGTCGATACCATCTATATTCCGGATGAGCCGGAATATAACGCTGCCGTCGGCGCAGCAGTTTTGGCCGCCGAGGAGGCTTAAAAATAGTTATTTGTTAATCGTTATTTGTTATTAGAAATATTATAAATCTCACTGAATAGCCGAAAATACGAGACGACGGCTTTCCTGATGCGTTCAATAAAAAATAACCAATAACGAAAAACCAATGACCTTATCATTGATGGATCTCTATATGGCTGTAGAAGAAAAAAAAGAGTTCTGGCGCTGGACGGAGTCGCACTGGAAAAACCCTGATATTGAATGGAATTCTGCCAAATTTATCACCGTAGGTATTGATGTAGGTTCCGTAAGTTCTCAGGCTGTTATTATGGCGGATCGAAAAATTTTTGCATACGGGAACATGCGCGCCGGCTCTGACAGTCCGGACAGTGCCCGCAAAGCACTCAAATTTGCATTGGAGGCTGCGGATCTACCCGAAGATCGCATGGATTATTGTATCGGCACCGGTTACGGCCGGGTCAATGTGCCGTTTGCAGATCGATCGATTACCGAAATCGCCTGTCACGCGCGCGGTGCCAATTTCATTTACGGCAATGCGGTTCGGACCGTTCTGGATGTCGGCGGGCAGGATATTAAGGCCATCCAGTGCGACGAAAAGGGCAAAGTCAATAATTTTTTGATGAATGACAAATGCGCAGCCGGCACCGGGCGCGGCATGGAAGTATTTTCAGACCTGCTGGGCGTGCCCATCATTGATGTCGGAGACCGGTCTTTTGAATTTAAAGGTGAAGCGCCTGCGGCTGTTTCGAATACTTGCGTGGTTTACGCCAAATCAGAGGCCATCGGCCTGTTGCGCAAAGGCTGGAGCAAAGAAGAAGTTCTGGCAGCCTATTGCAAGGCCATGGCCGAACGGATTTACGAACTGATCGAACGTTTAGGCGTCAAAGCCGAGTTTGCGGTTACCGGCGGAATGGCCAAAAA
>JASFGM010000093.1:0-7947 GCA_050123755.1 Desulfobacterales bacterium | reverse complement strand
AAGGCACACTACCCTGATTCCTGCCTTAATCTATCCCTTAGGGAACTAAAACCCATAGTATCGTCCATGGAGCACCTAAGATTTCGGAATGCAGATTGCGGATTTCGGATTCTGAACGCGAGGTTTGTTTGATATTTCAATCTGCAATCCGCAATCTAAAATCCGCAATTAACTTTGCTCCGGAACAGCCAACGTATTCACCTCGTGGCCGGTTATCGCCAGAAAACGTTTGAGGTTAGCGCGGGATATCACCAGCGTACTGGTGTTGACCAGGGGATGAAACTGAAACGTCTCATGCGCCCACAAGGATTCATCCAGAATCAGTTCGACCGCATGGCCGGGATCGTTAATCAGCGCAAAAATCGTAACTGCACCGGGATCCACGCCCAGATATTTTTTGAGGCGGTTGGCGGAACCAAAGCTTAAGCGGCTGGAGCCAATCACGGCATGCAGGGCTTTGATATGAACGCGCTTTTCAGCGGGCACAATCACCAGAAAATGGCGCTTGCCTTTATGGTCCCGCAAAAAGAGGTTTTTGGTCTTGACGGCCGGCAGGGGCGGTACAAGGCGCCTGACATCTTCCACCGTATACACCGCGGGGTGATCATAGCGTTCGTATTCAATTCTATGCTCGGCCAGAATTTGATACAGGTCAACCATTGGTTTTTCCTCCGTGTCATTTTGAAAACCATGTCCTGCGGCGAAAGTCAAGAAGTCAAGCGGTCGGCCCTGAGACCGTATTTATTCGTCTGAGTCGCCCAGCCTTTTTGCCGGCCGATAATTCCTTGACACCGAAATCCATAAGCCGTTATACGTCAACCAAACAGAGACTTGAAACTATCTCAAAAATAGCGATTTATCTTCGAAGACAGAGAGGGAAAGGTAGTGACAATGAAGAATTATTTCGCTTTAATTCCCCGACACCTCCTTATTCCTGAAAAATAAAGTCTTTGGCCCGCATGGGGCTCCGCCGCTGGTTGGAACTCAGAGCATATTATTGCGGCTGGTAGCGGCGAAGCCCCATGCGGGCCTGTCGAGAAACAAGGATATAAGAATACTTCGACCCCTCAGTATAACTGAAATTCCATAAAAGGGAGGCCCTTTTGAAAGATCGTCCCGCATGGTCTTCAGCCGGCCTGATTCTTTGTCTGACCTGGCTTTTGTTCGGAATGTATTATGTGACCCGATTCAATTTCTCGGCTGTGATCCCGCTCCTGAAAGCCGACCTTGGGATTTCAAATACTCAGGCGGGCGGGTTAATGGCCTTCTTTTTTATGGCCTATACCCTTTTTCAACTGCCGGCGGGTTATCTGGGAGATCGTCTGGGGCCGCGAAAAATTCTCACCTGCGGAGCACTGGTTTCGATAATCGGAAATCTTATCTTCAGCCAAGCTTCCAGTTATGTGGTCCTATCCGTCGGGCAACTCGTAAACGGAATGGGACAGGCCATGGGGTGGAGTTCAGCTGTTAAGATGATCGTTAGTTGGTTTCCCCGATCGAGGCGCGGGACGGCTATCGGATTGTTTGCAACCTGTGTCACCGGCGGCAGCAGTGTCGGAATCCGGCTTTCCGGATTGATTGGCGAGCATCTGGGATGGCGCAGTTCTTTCATCATCCCGCCCCTGATGATGGCAGCAACCGCCCTAATATTCTGGATTTTGGTCAGGGATCATCCCCATGAGAAAGGACTGCCGGACTTTGAAGATGAAGTTCATCTGGAACAACAGATCGACAGTGATACGAGGTCACGACTCTCGGTAGTTTTGTCCAATCGGACGTTATGGACGGTGGCTTTGGTCTATTTCTTCTTCGTCTACGTCCAGTTCGGATGTCTGGTATGGATTCCATCTTTTCTTAAGGAAACTTATGCCATGTCGATTGACCGGGCCAGCACCATTTCCTTTTTCATCCTGCTGCCAGGTGTATTTTCCTCTCCGCTAGGTGGATTTCTTTCAGACCGCATTTTCGGGGGCCGACGCAAGCCGCTTATCCTTTTAGGGTTGGCCGTTCTTTCGGGTTCGTCTTTTCTTTTGTCCCTCAGACTGAGTATCGCTCTGGCTGCCGTCATACTGGCCGTTGTGGGGCTGATGATCCTGATGCCCGATGTTCTCCTTGCAGCCTATCCTTCGGACATCATGTCACGAAAATTATCAGCAACCGCCATGGGGTTTCTGGCAACATTTACGAGCGCATCCGGCATTATCACGACACCTGTATCAGGAAAAATTGCCGATCTGTTTCAGTCTTATCATGCCGTATTTTTTTCATTCGGCCTTGTCGCGCTTGCGGGTATGATCATCGCTTTTTTCATAAATGAGAATCGACCAACTTTAGCTTGATAATTTATATGATTTTGTTTACTTCAATGGCAAATTCGCATTTGCGTTGTTGCGATGCAAACATCCTTACGCTTCAGAGTGTGTATAAATGTATAAGCTGAAACTCGATTGGGAACAAAAGCTGAAATTTTCATTAAAATTACTCATAATGTTAAAAAGGACTCAGCGCTGTGCGTTTAACCGCTAAGGAGAAAAGCATCCTTGATGGCAAACAAGGAGAAGCAGCCAGGATAGCTCTAGCGGTGCTGGTCGACTTGGGAGAGCTTTTCGGTGCTAAGGAACTGATGCCGGTGTCGCAGGTACATATCGATGCCACCCTTTACATGGTAGATGCCGGATTGGAGTTTACCGAAAAAATGACCGATCTGGGAGGAGAAGTAGCGGTTCCTACTTCTCTCAACCCAAGCTCCATCGACCTCCAGCGATGGAAAGCATACCGTGTCCCGCCTGAAGTCCTATCAAAGCACAAACGCATGGAAAAGGCCTATCTAAAAATGAGGGCTACCCCTACCTGGACCTGTGCCCCCTATCAAAACGGAATCATACCACGGTTCGGGGAACAGATTGCCTGGGGTGAATCAAATGCCATTGCTTTTGCCAACTCAATCATCGGCGCGAGGACCAACCGGTATGCAGATCTCATGGACATCTGTGCGGCGATCATCGGAAAGGTTCCGAAATTCGGTCTTCATCTCACAGAAAATCGAAAGGCTGACGTGTTGATTCGGCTAAAAGAAATAACGACTCCGATGTTTGAAAATGACTCGATTTATCCGCTACTGGGTTATCTTTTGGGAGAGATGGCCGGAGATCAGGTAGCGGCTATCACCGGAATTCCTCAGAATATAAAAATTGAAAGCCTCAAGGGGTTTTGTGCCGCGGCGGCTTCATCCGGTGCAGTGGGCCTGTTCCATATGGTGGGAGTCACCCCTGAGGCGCAGACGCTGGAGATGTGCCTTCATGGAAATAAACCGAAAAACGTATATGATATAACCCCCAAATTGATCGCGAAGGCGGAAGATCGACTCCGGACGATGCAAACAGATGCGGTCGACCTGATTGTTACCGGTTGCCCGCATTACTCGCCGTCCGAGTTTATCAGGCTGGCTCAACTGACAAAGGGAAAAAAAGTCCACAGTTCTGTCGTATTCTGGGTATTTACCAACAGAAGCGTTTATGCATGGATAAAAGATAATGCTATTCTAGCGGATCTGACCGCTGCGGGCATTATGGTATTTACCGACGGATGTCCCTTACAATATCCCAAAGAGACCTGGCACTTTAATGCCGCTATGACCGATTCTGCCAAGTTTGCCAACTACGCCTTTTCCCAGAGGGGTCTTGATACGGCCTATGCAAGTCTCGATAACTGTGTTGAAACGGCTGTGCGTGGAAAAATCTGTAAGAGGAAATCGCCGTGGAGAAAAAAATAAAGGGCTGTTGTGTGGTACCGGGTGTTGCCAGGGGAGAGGTGTTAACGACCTCGCAACCCATCAGTTTCTGGGGCGGAGTAGATCCTGTAAACGGCCTTATCAACGACCCTCGTCATGAGCTTTTCAACCAGAGCGTAGCGGGGAAAGTACTGGTGTTCCCCTTTGGCAAGGGGTCTAGTACCGGTTCACTGATTATTTTGGAATTAGCCAGAGTGGACAAGTCACCGGCAGCAATTGTTAATCTGAGAACCGAACCCATCCTGGCCACAGGACCCATCGTTTGTAAACATTTTTACGGCAAAGAAATTCCAATTATGTCCCTTGATGAAAAGTCATTCCAGATGTTGCGAACCGGACAGCATGCAACCGTCAATGCCACGGAAGGAGTCGTCATCATCCACAATTGATCGCGTCGTTATCGAAAAATTATCTTTTAGAAACTTCGATATTATAAAAAAGAAAGAGGAAAAAATGAAGATCACTCATCTCAAACGTAGAGAAGTACAAGCACCGATTGTTTCAGCACTCATAGGCGCATTTGCTAATGAAATCGGTTACGACAAAGCAGTAGACATAGCAAAAGAAGTTATCAGAGAAAAGGCGATATTGTCGGGGAAAACCTTAGCAGAAGAATATTCTGGAAATTCTATTGCTGAACTTTCTAAAATTGTAAAAGAAGTGTGGGCCAAGGACGATGGGCTGGAAATAAAAATGATAAAGGAAACTGAAAAAGAATTATTTTTTGACGTCTCTTATTGTGGATACGCTCAGATATACGAAAAATTAGGTGTCAAAAAACTTGGATGCATTCTTTCCTGTATTAGAGATTTTTACTTTTTGGAAGGGTTTAATCCAAGAATAACATTAAAGCGAACAAAAACAATCATGGAAGGCGATGACTATTGCAATTTTCGATATGTAGAAGAATGAACCATCAAGAGATAAAAATGCCCTGACCTATACTTGATTTGACAGAATTGACATGCGAGTTAAAACTTAGTTCGACAACAAGATATCACAACTTTTTTTGACGCTTTAAAAGTTTGGAGGTTAGAAGAATCTGCATTTTTGAGACTTGAAAATATTTAAGATTACCAGAAGATTTATGCAACTATTGTCGATTGCCCCTTCATTGCCGAAGTCAAACAAAAATCAATTGTATCCGCCACCACTATATGTTGCGGTGTTCGAAATCCCAGAATTTTTGAAATGATTATAGACTTTGTTTGCCAATTTATCGCTTCAATGGATATAGTTCTGGGTTAATACGTTTTGTCACTGATTAATAAATAAAATTAACAATTCTGACTGAAACTTGTATCTACATTTTTTATACAAGGAAAAAAAAGGATCATGGAGGCGTAAAGTACCGCTTCCATGATCTCATAGGCTTTGTCTATCACTTGAATGCCTCTATAGAGGATGGTATTGACCCATCCGGCAAAACAACTTTTTCAACAATAGCCTCGCTATGCAGTGCCCAGGGAAGAATAATGGCAGAATGACCACCTCTGCCCCCCGCAATGACAATCTCGATGTCTTGCGGATACCGGGTCACAGGCATAGGATGCTTGTCGGCAAACGATGCCGGCCGTACCGGATTAATTCCCCGGCCTATGAGCATAGGAACTTCGTTGGTCGCCCTTGCGTGGATGTGCTCACGGATTTTGTCCTTGGTCCATCCTTCGCGATCAAGCAGCCAGCCGTGATCCGGGGTCAACACAACCACCATCGGACCGGTAATATATGCATTGTTGCTGCCTAAAGTGGTCGAACAGTCGACAATGGTGTCGAGCAGATCTCCAGCGGTGGGACTTAAGAAATCAATGATGTCGTGGATAGGCTCCGCCTTCAGGACGAAAACCGTGGTGGTCTTTTCATCGTAACGCTCGGCGTTGATTGTCTTCCAGGGAGTTAAACTCGGCTCTTCGGCAAAACAGTAAGTCAACTCGGCCTGGGATGAAATGTTGGCAAGGTCGGATAAACCGGGAACGGCCCGGCAGGTGTTAATAGATACGACGTTTACTGCCCTTCCTACAGTCAGGTTGGCCGGGAACCCGGGACCGAGACACCCCTGTCCGCCGTATAGGCCGACTTCCTGAGCTAACGGACCGCTGACCAGCACGAGATTGCCGCCCGGATGGGAAGTGGTTACCGCTTGGAGTAAGTTATATTTGGGGTTGGCCATTGCCTTAAAGGCGGCAATCAGGATAGGCATATGTTGCGGTTTACATCCGGCCATGACTGCCGCTATGGCAACATCACGGATGAGGATGTCCTTACCGCTGGGACCAATTTTTTCGGCAAGGACAGTGTCGGGATCAAAGGGACAATAGGACAGCATCTTGTCGTATCGTCTTCGGGTTGGGGGGATGATGGGCAATCCGTCACTGATGTGCAGGTCATTGAAGAGATCGGTAATCTGTTTAATGCCCGGAGCCGGTTCGCTGAGATCTTCCGGACGCAGTGTAATTTTTTTGCCAAGGTCTTCCGGCTCATCCTTCCCGGTAACACCGGTATCCACCTCGAACTGCAAATCCGCCCGCTTTTCTATTTCACCGGGTGGCAGCAGCAGTGCATCCATCATCGAAGGCCACTGCTCATCGATCATCGCCTCGATCTCTCCAATAGTGTTACCCGGGAAAAGATCCTCAAAATTGGTAATGCAAAGTTGGCCTGCACGATAATGGGCAACCGCTCTTACTAAGTCGGTTCCCGGAGGCGCGGTGATGTAAAGCGTTGGGATGCCCAGTTCTTCAAGGGCAATTGAAACAACAGTACATGCGGGGCTGACGCCTACGTCACCTATGGCGACAATTGCCGCCACCGGTTTCTCTGCTGCCAGCTTTGCCGCATAATCCCGGAGGTTCTGGTTTGTTTTTCCTCTTGGGGTTTCAGCAAATTCCACTACATTGGTGACACCTTCTTTTGCCAGCTTTTCTTTGGTGTGGTGGAAAATGGTCATGTAGTTATTGTGATAGAGCTTGGTGTTGTTATAAAAGATGACCTTTCCATCCTTGAGCTCCTCAAGGGTAGGTCGTTTAGCCAGTTTCAATAACTCCCGGGGTTGTTTGCCTCGGGGGTCAATAATTTTTCCAGATAAGTTGCTCATTATTTACCTCCTGGTGATACTATAAATGCTCTTTAAGCGCATAGAAGTGACCAATTTTCCTGTAATGAGAATCAACAGGTTTTTGACTATGAATGCAGTTGCTATTTCTTGAATGATTCGATCGATTCTGGTACAGATCCATCCGGTAACAGGACGGGCTCGACAATGCCTTCACTGTGCAGGGCCCAGGGGAGGATGACCGCACAATGTCCGCCTCTGCCTCCCGCGACAACGACTTCTATATCTTCCGGAAAGCGGGTAACAGGCATCGGGTGTTTATTCTCAAAGGATTTTGGTCGCACCGGGACGATTCCCCGGTTTCTGATCATGGGAACTTCGTTGGTCGCCCTTGCGTGGATGTGCTCACGGATTGCATCTTTGGTCCATCCCTCATCATCAAGCAGCTGACTATGATCAGGAGTTACTATAACCACCAGCGGACCGGGGAGATAGGCATTGTTGCTGCCTAAAGTGGTCGAACAGTCGACAATGGTATCGAGCAGATCTGATCCGGTGGAACTCAATAATTCAATAATGTCATGAGGAGGCTCTGCTTTCATGACATACACCGTAGTGGTCTTTTCATCGTAACGCTCGGCGTTGATTGTCTTCCAGGGAGTTAAATTTGGCTCTTCGGCAAAACAGTAGGTCAACTCGGCCTGGGATGAAATGTTGGCAAGATCGGCATGACCCGGAACGGACCTGCAGGTGTTGATAATCGCCAGATTGACCGCTCTGCCGATGGTCAGGTTGGCCGGGAATCCAGGGCCGAGACATCCTTGCCCGCCGTGAATACCAAGTTCCTGGGCCAACGGGCCGCTGACCAGCACCATGTTGCCTCCGGGGTGAGAGGTGGTGACCGACTGGTGGAAATTGTACTTCTTGTTGGCAAGCGCCTTGAAAGCGGCGATCAGTATCGGCATGTGCTGCGGCTTACATCCAGCCATAACCGCTGCTACCGATATGTCACGGATATGAATATCATTGCCGGTGGGACCGATCTCCTTGACAAGCACGGTGTCAGGATCAAACGGACAGTAGGTTAACATCTGGTCGTATCGTC
>JASFGM010000092.1:0-7960 GCA_050123755.1 Desulfobacterales bacterium | reverse complement strand
CGCTTTTGTTTCCCCTTTGCATAAATTTGCGCTGGTTTAATCTGATACAGGGTGGCAACTTTTTTTTCAACTGCTTTAAGATCATATCCTTTCGATTTCAATTCATACTTCCGGTTAAATTTTTCCTTGGCCAAACTTAGAACTTCCTGAACAAAGTTACTATCACCCAATATCCGTTCATCTCCTTTTATTCGTGTACTTTTCTTTAATTGATGTTTTTTAAGCTCCGACCAGCCGCCCAGGCTGCGAATCAATCCTCCACCGACTAGATCATCCCGCCGCCCTTGATTAATTGCTGCTTTTACATGCTCAAGATAACGTTTCTGGGACGCAGCCTTCTTTGTCCCAAAAAAGGAAAGCACATAATCTGTATCCTGCCAGTCACATATTTTCTTATTCATCAGCGTACTTTGTCCACAGTAAGCATATTGATTGAGCGTTGAAATATCGAAAACCAGCTTTGCTCTCAGTGGATTTAAATGAATATAGCAAACCAATTCTTTTAGATATCTGTCCTCCTGGCAAATAATGGATTTGTACCGGCCCTGAAACAAAGGTCCGTGTCGCTTATACTTGTGATTAAAGCTAACCGCATAACCGGTGAGCAATCTTCTCATAAGAGTGGATAAACCAACATCTCCGCTTCGTAATAAAAAATGCGCGTGGTTTGGCAGAAAGGCCCAAGCATAACAGGCGGTTTTTGTTTCAGGTAAAAGCTTGGCGAGTCTTGCTATTAAATTTTCGCGGTCTTGATTGTCTCTGAATATCTTGCGACGTTCAATCCCGCGAATGATGATATGGTGTAATATCCCCGGTGCGTCTAAACGTGCTGTTCTTGGCATGAATCGCTTCTTACCAAACAAAAAATAGTCTGTAAACTTATTTTTTTAAGGACGTCCCAAATTACGTCCCAAATTATTTTTTGATGGCTTTTTTTTGTCGAAAATATAGCTTGTCTGTTTCTAACAGACACGCTATATATATTTATCTTTATTTATTTTATATACTATATATGGTATAATTTATGAGAATTATTTTTTCACTGAATATGGATAAAAAGTCCTCAAAATGAGTCTGTTGTCCACCTCGGTTTCGATAACGCGATATAGGGTTGAGGGTAAGCTTGGAACACCGGTTCTGGAAACGGCTGCGGCTGTACTTAAAAAAAATGCCATTTCTGAAATTGATGATCAAGCATCGCAAAAGGTAAGCGGTTGGACATCATTTGAAAAACCGTATCAGCCTGATTTTAGCGGATCTAATTTTGTTTTTGGGGCTTATCTGGTTTTTGGGTTGCGCATAGATAAAAAAACAATTCCTGCAAAATTAATCCAAAAACATTTCATGATCGAATCTGCCCGGCGTCTGGCCGAAAGTGGCCGGCAATATTTATCCCGCTATGAAAAACAGACCATTAAAGATCATGTTGTTGAAGCGTTATATTTAAAGGTTCCAGCAGTCCCACATGTTTACGATATCATCTGGAACTATGAAGAATCGGTTTTATGGTTTTTTTCCAATTTAAAAGCAGCCAATGAAGAATTGGAAACTCTTTTTTTAAGGTCCTTTGGTTTGACACTGATTCGAATGTTTCCCTATACGGCCGCCCAATTAAGTTCCGATCTTTCGGATACTGAAAAAGATATTCTTCTTAAACTGGTGCCGACACGTTTTAATGATTAATCAATGATAACATGTTAGATGTCGCGGTTGCCTATAACCGATTTAAATTTCTCGGTGATGAGTTCCTGACCTGGTTATGGTTTGTCATCGAACAGGACCCGGCTATATTTAAAAATATGGATCCGGATTTAACATCATTTGAAATCGGTAACCGCATCGTCCTGGAAAAAAGAAAAAAAGAATCCGCCGAACGCATTACGATAAAAGGTGAAAATGCTAATTTTGAAGAAGGAATGCTCGCCTTAAACAAAGGTGCCCTGGTTGCTGAACTTAATTTGGTTTGTCGAACCACCGAGGAAAAATGGCAGTTTACCTTAAAAGGGGAAAGTCTCAATCTTAGTGGTTTTAAAACACCCAAAATTGCAGCGCCGGAAGGTCCGGATGACCTGGAAGACGCAATTTTAGAAAAGGTATTTTTATACGATAAGATCTTGCAATTTTTAGAAAAATTATATAAAACCTTTATTAAATTGAGAACATCCAACGACTGGCAAAGCCGTATTGTGCCGTTGATCAAAAAGTGGATACCTTCATCTTAAGCACTTTTTATTGTCTTTTATATTTTATTGAAATAAAAGTGCTTTTTTAAAATTTAAGAAAAAAATGCTTTAAACATATCGTTATTAATAACGTGTCGATAGTTTGATACTTATTAACAATTTTATTTTTAATGTCGATATCCACCATCTTATCATCATCAAACAAAGAAGGTTTTAATAATCCATTTATTAATTATTCTTTAATAATTTAAATGCGTTAAAAAGATTTTAGACTTATCAACACCCTTTATTTATTATTATATATAATATAATATTAAAATATAAAGGAACACATTATGAAAGCAACGATAAAAAAGAGCGATTTGCTCCCGGTTCTATCCAAAGTACAGGGTCTTACCGGACGTCGGACGAATCTTGCGATAACCACAAATGTTTTGCTGAAAACCATTAAAAACGGCATTTCTGTTTCGGCAACAGATCTTGAAACCGGTTTCGAGGGATTTTATGAGGCTAACGTTGAAACTGAAGGAATCATCGCCATAAATGCCAGGAAATTTTACGAAATCGTTCGAGATTTTCCGAGTGAAGACATTTTTTTAAATGAAGTTGAAAATCACTGGATCGAAATTGGTAATCGAAATGTTGAGTATCACATCGTCGGTTTGAATCCGGATGATTTTCCGGAAATTCCAAAAATAGAATCCATTGAATTTTTTGAAGTTGAATCGATGGTGCTGGCAAAAATGATTGAAAAATCTGTTATTGTCAGCGGTGCAACAGATGATAAACGTGCTCACATCGTTGGTGTTTTTGCTGAACGGATTGAGGAAAAAAAGAATAAGATTTTCCGGTTTGTCTCCACTGACGGCAGCCGGCTTTCAAAGGTAGATCATCTTTTTGACAAGGACAGCAACCTGCCCTCGGGAGAGAATGTTATGATTCCCAAAAAGGGGCTTGTTGAAGTCGGCAAATTCCTTGATTCGGAGGGTCCGGCCAAAATCGGCTTTAAAGATAATAATTTTATCGTTCAAAAAGACCGCGAAACATTGATTATTCGACTATTGGAAGGTGATTTTCCGGAATACGGTGATATCATCGTTAAAAAAGGAGGAAATTCTATTCCGTTGGATCGACACTTATTTCTAATGATGCTCAAACGCATGTCCATATTAAGTTCGGAGGATTACAAAGGCGTTATTTTTAATTTTGAAAAGAATCGGCTGAATATCACATCCACCAATCCCGATATTGGTGAATCAAAAGAAGATATGGACATTGAATATAAAGGCGAGGCCATTACGGTTATGTTTAATCCTAAATATTTTATTGAAACCCTAAACGTTATCGAAGAGGATAACGTCATTCTCAATATTACCGATGAGGAAAAACCCTGCCTGATTGAAGGCGCAAAGGACAAAACCTATTTAAGCGTAATTATGCCGATGAGGATATGAAAGAAAAACTGAATAACAACACCTATACAGAAGATAACATTAAAGTATTGGAAGGTCTGGAGGCGGTTCGTAAAAGACCTGCAATGTATATTGGAAATGTCGACGTTGCCGGCTTGCATCATCTGGTCTATGAAGTTGTCGATAATAGTATTGATGAAGCCATGGCGGGCTTTTGCGACCTCATTAAAGTGATCATTCACGATGACAACAGTGTCAGCGTGATTGATAACGGCCGGGGAATACCCGTCGGTATTCATAAGAAAGAAAAAATTCCGGCGGTTGAAGTCGTCATGACCAAACTGCATGCCGGCGGCAAGTTCGACGATAATTCCTATAAGGTTTCCGGCGGACTACACGGCGTCGGTGTTTCGGTCGTCAACGCCCTTTCCAGCTTTTTGGAAGTCGAGATCTATTCGGATGGCCAGGTTTACACGCAGTCATATGAAAAAGGAAAAAAAACCAGCGAGTTAAAGAAAAATGGAAAAACCCGCAAACAGGGGACCAAGGTTCATTTCGTGCCTGATCCGGAAATTTTTGAAATCACCGAATTTAGTTATGAGGTCCTGGTGCGGCGATTGAAAGAACTGGCCTTTTTAAACAAGGGGCTCAAAATTACGATTGAAGATGAACGCACCGATGCCAAAGAAGAGTTTTATCAAAAAGGGGGTATAATTGATTATGTGAAGTATATCAATCGCCGCCATAGTGCGCTTCATAAAAAGCCGATTTTTATGGAAGGCACTAAAAACGACATCCAGATCGAAGTTGCCATCCAGTACAATGACACCTATACCGAAAAAATCTTTTCATTTGCCAATAACATCAATACCACCGAAGGCGGTTTTCACCTGATTGGCTTTAAGGCCGGCTTGACCCGCACCATTAATCAATATGCCACGAACGGAAATTTGCCAAAGAATTTACAGGTGAAAATTACCGGTGACGATGTCCGCGAAGGAATGACTGCGATTATTAGTGTGCGCATCAAAGATCCGCAATTTGAAGGCCAGACCAAAACCAAACTGGGCAACAGCGAAGTCAAGGGGCTGGTCGAGTCCCTGGTTAACGAAAAATTAAACACTTTTTTTGAAGAAAATCCTGCGGTTGCCAAAAAGATCATCGCCAAAGGGGTGGATGCCGCCCGGGCACGGGATGCGGCCAAACGGGCACGCGATATAGCCAGAAGCAAAGGTGCCCTTGTGGATGCCACCCTTCCCGGCAAACTGGCAGAATGTCAATCTTCAGATCCCGCAGAGCGAGAGCTATTTATTGTTGAGGGCGATTCTGCCGGCGGGTCCGCCAAACAAGCCCGCGATCGAAAATTTCAGGCGGTCCTGCCGTTAAAGGGAAAAATCTTAAACGTCGAAAAAGCCCGCTTTGATAAAATTTTGCACAGTGAGGAAATTAAAAATATCATCACCGCTCTGGGAACCGGAGTGGGAAAAGAAGAATACAATATTGAAAAAATAAAATATCATAAAGTGATTATTATGACCGATGCGGATGTTGACGGCTCCCACATCCGAACGCTTCTGCTAACATTTTTTTACCGGCAGATGGCCGAGATGATCGAAAAGGGATATTTATATATTGCTCAACCACCTTTGTTTAAAATCGGCAAAGGGAAAAAGAGTGAAAACTACGTCAATAATGAGTCCGAATTAAATGATCTTGTCCTAAAAAAGGTTTGTAGCGCCAGATTGCTGCAATTCAAAAAAGGCCAGAAAGAATTATCCGGCCACAACCTGTTCATGTTTATTGCCAATATTTCGGAGTATTTTTCAGTCCTGGCCCGCCTGGAAAACCGCGGCATTCCGGCGGAACTTACCGAGCTGCTGGTCAAAGAAAATGTTGCCAATAAAACTTTTTTGCAGAACGAAAAGCGCATGTCTAATTTGCGCGAAAAGCTAATAAAAAAAGGCTATGCCGCAGACAGTTTGAGATTTAGTGAGGAACGCAATGTCTTTGAAATGGTTGTTAATGGAAAGATTAGCGATGAAGAGGTGGACCTTGCCTACGATCCAATCGGCAAATCATTTAGTACTGTAAAAATTGGCCGCGGTTTGATCTATTCCAATGATTTTCAGAAATGTTTAAATTTAGGGAAAAATATTCTCAAATACGACTTTCCGCCATTTACGATTTCATTCAAAGATGCCGAAAAAGAGGGTGAACCCATTCCGGCCAAAGATAAAACCGAACTGCTGGATATTTTCATGCAGGACGGCAAAAAAGGCCTTACAATCCAACGCTATAAAGGTTTGGGAGAAATGAACCCGGACCAGCTGTGGGAAACCACCATGAATCCTGAAAAACGCAACATTTTGCAGGTAAAAGTTGAAGATGTTGTCGATACGGATGAGATTTTTACGATCCTAATGGGTGAGGCCGTGGAACCCCGCCGCGAGTTCATTCAGACCAATGCCCTTGAAGTCAGCACTTTAGACATTTAGATTGTTATTAACCACAGAGATCACAGAGAAGAAAGCCAATATTTAAAAATATCTCTCCGTGGGCTCTGTGCCCTCTGTGGTGGGGATCATTATCGATGGACATCCACAATATCTATGCAAGAGATTTGCCGGATCTATGGTTTCAGGCGGTTCATGACATCCTCGATCACGGCAGGCGTTTTGTCATTGATCGCGGATCTTATGAAGGCCAAACCCGTCTGGAGTACGATTACTTCATGGGCCACGTGAAACATCCCGGTACCCAGCCGTTGATTCCGGATATTCCACCGGCTTGCGGCATACCCAATCCGGTAGAACACGATTATATTTACGGCGGTGATGGCTATGACCGCGCTTATATCGAATATTTAATGTCGGCGCGCAAAGAAGCCGGCGAATCTTATACTTACGGTGAGCGGCTAACGCGAGTTCCGCTATCCGGCGATAAACTGAGCTGGTGGGAACAGAACAATACTGAAATTGTCGATAAGCGCGATGTCGACGGAAATGTCGTTTTTGAAGAAGACGGCCAGATTTACTTAAACCAGATCGAATGGATTATTGATACTTACAAAAAATTTGGTCAGCGCAACAACCAGCTGGTCCTACAGATCGCGCACCCCTCGGATCTGACCCTGCTGGATCCGCCCTGCCTGCGCTCCATCGATACCCGCATTCAGGATGATTCCCTTAATTTCTTTGTTTATTTTCGATCCTGGGATCTGTGGAACGGATTTCCGGCTAACCTGGCGGCCATTCAAAATTTAAAAGAATATATAGCCGCGGAAATCGGTGTTGAAGACGGTCAAATGCTTGTCGAAAGTAAGGGGTTACATCTTTACGGGTATGCGGAAGATTTGGCCAAGCTGCGCTGTTTAAAAACCTAACCCTCCTTTTTAGGTTGGCCGGTTTAGCCCGTTGAGCCGGCTGAGCGCCTTGTCTTGTTTAAATCGGAAAAATATCTGATTTTATTTTTTTCGGGCCAACGGGCCAACGGGCTCAACCTATTATTCCTGCCTCAAGTAAGCCATTATTCAGTTTAATAAAAAACCAATAATACAGCGTAGCTGTCGAATATACATTCGCAAAACACATTGATTATCAAATAATATTCGATTATAATTAAATTATATCGAAAAAATTTCGAATAACGACTTGGTGAGCAGCGCGTTTTTAAACTGCTCGAAAAACCCGCTCAATTTTGAGGTTCAGTATGTCTCCATCGAGCTTAGAACATCTTTATTCAAAAAGCGCCTGTTGTGCGGTACCATCGGCAATCCGTGAAATTAACAAACTCGTAGACGTTCCGGATATGAAATCCCTGGCAGGCGGCTGGCCTGATCCCGCTGTTTTTCCGAGCAAAGATATCTTACGCATAACCACCGAACAGCTCAGCAAAAATGCGGATCATGTTTTACAATACGGCACAACCGAGGGGCTGGCCCAATTACGCCAGGAACTCGCTCGCCTGGCCGCTAAGCGTTACGGAATTGAATGCACTGCGGAAAACATTCTTCTCACCCACGGCTCGGCCCAGGGAATGGATCTGGCCTGTCGGGTGATGATCGATCCCGACGATGTGGTTTTGGTGGGTCTGCCAACCTATTTCGGCGGCACCGGTGCGATATTGGCATGTGGTGGAAAACTGCTCGGCGTTGAGATCGACGCTGAAGGGATAAACACCTCCCAACTGGCGGATCATTTGCAAATGCTAAAAAACAGCGGAAAACGGGCCAAAGGAATCTATGTGATTCCCAATTTCCAGAACCCCACCGGGGCGACACTTTCACTAAAGCGCCGCGAGCATCTCATCGAGCTGGCTGCAACCTATGATCTGGTAATCTTTGAAGATGATCCATACGGTGATCTG
>JASFGM010000091.1:0-7961 GCA_050123755.1 Desulfobacterales bacterium | reverse complement strand
CTCCTTTGCTTCGCCCGCGAAGCTTGTTATTTGTTGCTGGGGAACGGTATCCGCTGATAATATGCACTTCGCCGTGATTACCGACCTCAGTTAGCAGGCCATACAGGAAGTCCATCAGTTTAGGATCGATGGAATGGATGTCACCGGTACGGTGGTCTCGTAAGATAGTGTTAATTTGGTCCAGTGCCTCTTGGATATAGGCATCGCCTTTCTTGTAAATCACCGTCAGACTTTCATGGGTGTGCGTATTGTAAAAGGAAAGTGATCGTTCTGTTTCTGATTGGCTCCAGATCGTTAAGGGGCTCAGGCATAAAATTAGAAAATAAAAAAGTTTTTGCATATTTTCGTTGCTCGCACGGCTTTTTAGAAAGGATCTACCTTAAAACGCATACCTTCAACCTTAAATAACCAGGAATGAATAGAGACTGTTTGCATTGTCTTTCTCACGGTCTAAGCAAATAATGCTCGGCCTCCTGCAGCTGCTTGCTGCTGGTATCTGGTTCAAAGGTTCTGGGTTCCGGGTTCAAAGGTTAACTAAGGTTTCAGGTGCCAGTCAAATAGCTCGTAGTTGATAGCTCATAGCTTGAAGGCTGGGAGGGCAGAAAGCCTGGAAGCTTTCGCATTTTCAAGCCTTTCAGCTTCCCAGCTTTATAGCTTCCTAGCCTATCCGCATTTTTTGAAGCCTGACACCTGAAACCTATTTGAGGCCAACGGCCAGTCGCCAGAAGCGAGTTTTAGGTCCCTTCCATCTTCAGTTCAGTCGTAATATCAATACTGCCTTTGATCGAGCGGGCAACCGGACATTTATCAGCGTGGAATCCGTGGATTCTCTCAGCGGTTTCCTGTTGCTCCGGTATTAATTTTAAATGATAGGTTACATGAATACGGCGGATAATCAGAACGTTAGCGTCCTTTTCAATTTCCCCCTTTGCCTCTGAAATCAACCGTCCTTCCCCGGCCGGAATTTCGCGCGCTTTCGGCGACCGCCACCCAACAAACTTGACCAGAAGGCGAGTGGTTTCCGCCAACTCAGCGAAAAGAACTACTCACCACCGCCATTGAGCCGTTGGGCAATCGTTCGGGCAGCAAGGATGCCGCTGGCTGAGGCCTGGATCAATCCCCGGGTGATGCCGGCCCCATCACCGATGGCAAACAAATTCTTCACACCGGTTTCCAATTCCGAAGACAATTCAATGCGGTTGGAATAAAATTTTACTTCAACCCCGTATAGGAGCGTATGGCGCGAATTTACACCCGGTGCTATTTTTTCGAGTGCCCGAAGCATTTCAATAATGCTTTGAAGGTGCCGGTAGGGAAACACGAAACTTAGATCACCGGGGGTAGCCTCAGGAAGCGTTGGCCGCGTCAGACAGCGATTGATGCGTTCGGGCGTGCTGCGCCGCCCGGCCAGCAAATCTCCCAGACGCTGGACAATGGGCCCATTGCCCAAAAGGTTTGCCAGCCTGGCAATGTACAATCCGTATCCAATGGGGTCGTCAAAAGGCTCCGTAAATGCGCTGCTGACCAAAATGGCAAAATTGGTATTTTCACTTTTTTTCCTGGCATAGCTGTGGCCGTTGACCGTAACGACCTCCTTGGTTTTCTCAATGACAACCTCACCATAGGGATTCATACAAAAGGTGCGCACCTTTTCATCAAATGTTTTAGAGTAGTAAATAAGCTTTGATTCATAAATGATGTCCGTAATTTCCTTTAAAACCGCAGCGGGCAACTCCACTCGAACGCCGATATCTACCGCACTGGCCTTTGTTTTAAGCCCCAGCAACTCGGCCTGCGTCTTCATCCAGCCGGCGCCGGATCGCCCCGGGGCTGCCACTACGAATTGGCTCGTTATGGTTTCGCCACTTTCCAATTTGACACCCTGGATGCGCCCATTTTCAGCCAGAAGACTTTGGACCGGATGGCAGGTCCGGGTTTCAACCCGATCCACCAGAGATTGTCGCAGTTGGTCTAATACAACCTGACAGTTCTCCGTTCCGATGTGGCGGATCTGCGAAGGGATTAATTCAAGATCGGCCAGCCGGGCGCGATCGGCCAGATCTTCCAGTTTAGGCGATGACTTGCCGAATATAACTTCCGGGGCACCGTGTTTAACCCAGATTTCATCCGACGTCTTAAGTATCTCATCGAGGGATCCAGGTTCCAGATACTCCCCCAGCAGGCCCCCCACTTCGGGCGATAATGTCAATTTCCCGTCACTATAGGCACCGGCTCCTCCCCATCCGCAGAGCATATCATTCGAATTGCGGCGTTTACGCTCACTGAGATCTTTGCCGAGTTCGAGCAAAAGAACCGGTTTAATCCCCTGATCGGCCAGGGTTAAGGCCGAAAAAATCCCGGCGGGGCCTGCCCCGACGATGATGACCTGGTAGTCCATGGGTTCCTCCCCATTAAAGTCGATTAGAGTTCAAATAAAAATCACCAAATTTCGACGTTAATTCTTTTTATTTTAAGTGTCAATTCTCGGGTTCAGGGTTCTGGGTTCAGAGGTTCAGGGTTTATCGCTGACATCTACATTCCGCAATCCGCAATCACTCAGATCTGAACTCGCATATCTGTCTTCGGCTCGGCTGCCTTCGACAAGCTCAGGCCCCGAGAATGCCGAGGGGAACTCGTCGCAGGCTGTTAACTAGCCTTTGAATCCTTGAACCTTGAACCTATGAACCCGCTTAGAGTGCCTGATACGCATCAATGAGCCGGTCTACCAGGTCTGAAAAGTAATTGATGGCGCGTCGAATGGGATCCGGAGACCGCATGTCTACGCCGCCATCAACAAGCTCGTCCAGCGGAAATTTACTGCCACCCAGCTTAAGAAAATTCAGATATGCATCCCTGGCCGTTTGGCCTTCGTTGACGACTCTATCGGCAAGAGCAATGGCCGCCGATATCCCGGTTGCATATTTATAGACATAAAAAGCAGAATAAAAATGCGGAATTCTCAAGCATTCAAGGCTCAACTCCGGATCCAAAACCAATGTATCGCCAAAATAGGTTTCCAGCAGGTCTCGGTAGGTATCGGTGATGACATCAAGGGTCAGGGCGGCATTGGCTTCAACTGTGCTGTGGGCCATCTTTTCAAATTCGGCGAACATGGTCTGCCGGAAAAGCGTGGCCCGTATATTGTCGATTTCCCGGTTAAGAATATAAACCGTCTTAGCGGGATCGTCTTTATAGTGCGCCAGAAGATACCGGCTCAAAAGATTCTCATTAAAGGTAGAAGCGACCTCGGCAACAAAAATAGTATAATCATGATCCACATACGGCTGGTGTTTGTTGGCGTAAAATGAGTGCATTGAGTGGCCGCCTTCATGCAGCAGCGTATAGACGCTGTTGATATTCTGTTGCTCATAATTCAGCAGAATATAGGGTGATGAGTCATAACATCCCGAAGAGTAGGCCCCGCTTCGTTTCCCCCGGTTTTCATAACGATCCACCCAGCCACCCAGCAAGCCTTCTTTTAAAACCGCTAAATACTTTTCTCCCAGCGGACGCAAGGCCCGGATGCACATTTCAACAGCCGCATCGTAAGGAATGTGAAAAGTGACATCGCTGACGATCGGCACATAGGTATCATAAAAGTGAAGGTCAGATAAAGCAAGGGCCTCTTTACGAAAATCCATATACTTAAAAAAAGGCGTCAGGTTGCTTTTAACGGTTTTGACCAGGTTGTCATAGACCGCTTCGGGAATATTGTCACCAAATAAAGCAGCGGCTCTGCAGTTATCGAAATGACGCACCCTGGAATAGAAAAGGTCCTTTTTCAAGGAATGCGTTAAGGTAGCTGCCAGCGTGTGTTTATGATCTTCGTAAGCCTGATAGTATTGAAAAAAAGCCCTTTTACGGACGTCTCTGCTCGGGCTGATTAAAAACGTGCTAAAATTTCCGTGGCTTAACTCGATTTCTTTTCCGCTTTCATCTTCAAGGCTGCCGAAATTTAAATCAACATTGTCCAACTGCCCAAAAACCAGAGTTGGCGCGTTGGCCATTTCCCGGCTCATGGCCAGAACGTGCTCGACCGTTTCGCTGCGGGTGTGCGGTTTATATCGCAAAATTTTCTCGAGATAAAATTTATATTCCGCAATCGAATCATCGGACAGAAAGGAATTCATTTGATCGTCCCCGATGGACTGGATCTCGGGGGTCATAAAGCTTGAGGATTCCGAAGCCCGGGTATGTAAATTGACGGCGCGTTGATGAAGCCCCTGGTAAAATTGGTTTGATTTGTCTTCATCACTTTTTAAATGGGCATAGGTATAAATTCTTTCAATTTTGCGTGTCAGCGACAGATGAAAATCAATGGCTTGTTTGAAAACCTTAACAGACGCTTTCAAACGGCCCTTATAATCGGTGTAGGAGCCGATTTGGCTTTCGATCTCGGCAAACAATTTGTCCCAATCTTCATCTGAATTAAATAAAGACGTTAGATCCCATTTGTGATCATCCGCGATGTCTTTGCGCTCCGGAATTGTCTTGGGGGCCATTTCAGAACTCCTTTCGCCGGAATAATATCACGCTTTTGACTTCCGAAATATTTCTTTGTAAAGAATAACACGACCACAATAAAAATTAAATTGAGAAGTGCAAGGCAAAAAAGGACCTAAAAAGAGCTCATATGGAAAGTGCCTATCGCTAATAATTCTAACAAGTTTCAAATCTTATCGGGTGGCAATCCCCCTAAATAATTGACATTTTTAAGTAAATTAACTATAATTATCAGACAACAAAGAGTTTTCTTGCCGCTACACCTTACAAATCTAAAAAAGTGGAAAAAAAAGCAATAAAATTAAACTATCCTTCCGTTGAACTATTTAGTAAAGCCTACGCCCTTTTAGAGAGGGGGAAGATATTCCTTCCGTCCAAAACCCCCCTTCCCTTAAAAGCCGCCCTGACTTTAAATTTCACTGTTCCTGCAATCGACCGCGTATTTACAGTCGAGGGCGTGGTCGCTAAAACAATAGATAAGCAAATGTCCGCCAAACTCAAAAAACCGACCGGGATGCTGCTTACACTAGTGGGCGGACCGGATGCGATTCTAAACGAACTGAACGCGGTGTTGAGCACTCATCAAGACTATCAAGGATTGCCGGGATTGACACCACCGGTGGAATCAGCTCCCGACGACGATGAAGCCAAACTGTCTTTGGATTGGCTCCGGAAGGCAGTCGCGCAGGAAGCGGTTGTCAAAGAGGATGTGCCGCCACTTGAAATCACAGTTGCGCCGACCGCTGAAAAAAAGGATCTAACCCCGGAAGAACGAAAAAAGGTTAAGCCCTCCGGTGAGTTTCTCATGGACGTAACCAAAGCGATGCTGCGAAGCGGCTACTATTCTGCGGATCATCCCGGTTCTGAGGGCGCCAAGCAGGGTTTATATGAAAAGTTTCAAAACTGTCTGGGCGAATCCAGGCAGATCGAGATCACCAAGCAGGAAACCCGCGCAAAAGTCGATATCCTGATTACCGGAATTCTAGAGGAACCGGTTAATGTGCGCACACTCGTCGGGATGGGTATGGCTGAATTATTCGTTCCCAAATTGACCGAATATTTCAAGCGCAAAGCGCTGGTAAGCTTTGCCATCAAAAATGATATCACCCTGGAGCATTTCGAAAGCTTTGTGGATATCATGAGCGATCCCAAGGCCGACAGTGGTCAGGGCAATAAAATTGGAAAGTTGCTTTCCACGGCTCTGGCTGAACACGGGATTACCGAAATATCCACCGTGTTTTTAGACGATCTGATCATGCTGGAATTAAACCTTCCCTGGCGGGTCGAAATGGCGATTCAACGCCTGGCTAAAGATCTTAAAATGCTGCCCTTGTTTCAGGGTGGTTCCGATGAAAATATTCGGACCTTAAAACTTCAAATTATCCAGGATATCATCCGTCCCCTCAGACACCCCGAGTTTCTGAAAGATCTAGTCATCAATTGTTACATCATCGCCAAACATGTAGATGGTATTGATAAGGAAGACATCGAGCAGGTTATTATCGAATCTTTTCCTTTAGAAACCCTGTTACCCACTTCCCAGTTCATTTTTGCCGAACTCAACGATCTGCGGGAAAAGCATGCGCAAGATTTGGACAACCCGTCTTTGGTCAGGCGGGTTGAAGGCGTCAAACGAATTCTTAAATGGGTCGTCCGCCGATTGGTAATGGCGGATGTCGCCGGTGCGCAAGGCTTCCTGGAAGAACTCTATTTAAATGAAATCCTCACTTTCGAAGAACTTCCGCTGGATGTTCAATATCTGGTAAATACCTTAGTAATGACCAGAGATGCACAGGCCCACGTTTCGGCCTATGTTCGTAGACTCCTGAATGCTGAAACAAGCGCCGATGCGGTGGTTCTGGTGAAATTTTGCCGCAGGATCTTTCCGACGCTTTTTGAAGATAACGACTGGAAAATTGCCCTTTTGCTAACCCGGGCAGCAGATAGAGCCGGCAGAGAAAATATGGCCTTTACAAAAGACAGCAGCCTATCACCAAGCCCGCAAAGATTTATTTACAAGGATTTGACAGAGGACCTGGTAACTGCATACGAAAACGTGGGAGACGCTGAACGTAAAATTATTGATGAAATCGCCGCTTTGTTGGGACCTCAGGGAATTGAGATTTTAAGCAAAATTCTCAGCGAGTGTGAAGATCGCCAGGCCCGCAAATTCGCAACCGATGCCCTCATCAAGCAGGGCGAGATGGCCCGTCTCTGGGTTCTCAAAGCTTTGGGCAATCCTGACCAGCCCTGGTATTTGTTACGTAACACCCTGATGATTCTCAGATATGTGGGCAAAGGCCAAGAGGGAATCGAGCGGGCGCGTCCTTTTTTATCACACGAGCACCCCCGGGTGAGGGACGAGGCATTACATACCTTCCTGACTTTAAAGGCCCCTGATGCCGAACAAATCGTCATCGCCGCTTTAGAGGATCCCGATGACAAGGTTCAATGGCGCGCGGCAACCGCATTGAGTGAACTCTCGCCGCTATCAGAAACTTCTGTCGCCAGAATCATTCAGATGATTAAAACCGAAATTCCGGAGGACGAAGAAGCCGCAGGCCAGCACAGCCGTAAAATATGTAATATCATCAGAGCCCTGGGGACCGTAATCAATATCAAAAACATCCAAGCAGTCGAAGAATCTCTTCTAGAAATCGCCCAGATGATCAACAGACGCAAAAAGGGAATTCTTCGACGATTAAAAAAAACTTCCTCCCCGCATCATACCGCTATTCTCTCAGCTGCTATCTCCACCCTGGGTAAAATTGGCACAGCCAATTCCGAAGCTTTCCTCAACAAAATCGCAGGTGCCAAGACAGCACAGGCAGAAGCCGCCCGCAGAGCAGTCGAAAGCATCCGCTTGCGCTATGCCAAACAGCAGGCCGCAGCATCTAACAATGCATAAAAACTGCTCTCCAATTCTTCATGCCTTGTCAAAAACCAGACGGATCCAACAGGCACCACCGAAGCTTTTTTAATAAACCGCAGACCCACGCAGATAACGCAGACAGGGTTTTTGCCTTGGACGACCTATCCAAAGGCAAACCTACATGCCCTTCGGGCAAAAAAACATTATGTGTGGATTTATCTTTACGATAGTGTGCAACCCTTGATGCGTTTAACTCAAAGGTGTTTTTTTCGCGAAGCGATGTACAGTTTTTGTAAGGGCGGGCTTGCCGCGCCATAGCTTTAGCGACGGCTGGTCGACCGGACAAAAGGCCTGCGGCCGTCTGCGGTTAATTAAAACAAATTACCGGCTCAGCCAGCGGCCGCGAGGCCAAAAGCCAGCTAATCGGACTTACTTATTTTTTTGGCATCGTGCAGCAGTGTGAGTGCTCCACTCACAGCGGCACCGGCGCCGCCCCCAACCGCGACATCCTCGTCTTTAAAAAAATTGGCATCGCATCCCACACAATAACTGACACCCCGGCCCAAAAAAATAAGTAAGTCCGATT
>JASFGM010000090.1:0-7972 GCA_050123755.1 Desulfobacterales bacterium | reverse complement strand
CGCATGCATGAAATGATCAGACTGGAAAAAGCCACCACGAGGGTCAAGGCGAGACTCATGACAACGGCGGTCTTCAACTGCACGGTAACCGCCAAAGCGGAGCAGATCCCCAGGATCTGTTTGGAGATCGGGTTGACATCCCACAGTGCGCGCCCAATGTCTTTAAACGACCGGGTCTTGCGAATCGCTCCCCAGGGTTTGGTGATGATCGTTGCGTTCATAGTGAGCTCCGTCGATTAAGCCTACCGCTTCCCTATCGCGGTGGCGCGGTGATCAGATTCTTCCTGAATCGGATCGAAATCGGTTCGTAATCTTCCAGAATCTCTTTGAGACCGGCCGTCAAGTATTTGCCTGTCAGCGTGGCACCGCTGATGCCGTCAACGTAGTGGGGCCGCTTTTCGGGCTGGATCATATCCTGCACCGCTCCTTTGGTGATTGAGACCGATACAAATTCACCGCTGCGATCGACAATCTTTTTTCCGACCCAGTTTTTTTGAAACCAGGCCTTTTCGATTTCACCCCCTAGTCCGGGCGTTTCTGAATGCTTGTAAACAGTAAAACCGGAAATGGTGCTGCCATCGTTTTCAATCGCCAGATACCCATGGATTCGTCCCCACAGTCCCCGGGAGTTGAACGGAACGATGTATGCTTCAATCTTTTCTTCCTTCAAATAGACGTAAAGCGGAAAATTCTTTTCGCCTCGCTGGGATTCGTTGATCAGCTCGCCGGACGGATCGACCCAAAGCGGTTTAATATATTCAGCATACAAAGACTCGATTTTATCGGCCGGGTATCGCCGCCCCTGTTGCACAAGACCCACCGACATGAGGATGTTGCGATGCTTGTCAATCTGCATGTTTTTTTCCTGAAATCGCTGCAGGCCGGTGGAGGCCGCCGTCAGGATAACGCTGCAGACGAAGCATAACGTCGCCGCAAACAAGATCGATTTCAATCGGTTAGACATTGGGGATCCGTTTCTTCAGTCTGAATTTAATTTCAATGTTATCCAGCAGTGGCGCAAACAGGTTCATAAACAGCACGGCCAGACCGACCCCTTCTGGAAACGCGGGATTGTAAACCCGGATTAACACCGTCAGAGCACCGATACCGAAGCCAAAGACCCATCTGGCGCCTTGCATGTGGGCGGCCGAAACCGGATCGGTCGCCATGTATGCGAAGGCAAACAGACTACCGCCGATGATCAGGTGATACAGCGGATTCAGGCTGAGATAAGGCGAAGATCCCTCCGCTGCGATTAGGTTCAGCAGCAGACCGGTGCAAAGCAGACCGAGAATACAACCAAAGATAATTCGGTAATTGGCTATACCTAATATAATCAGAAATGCCGCACCAGCAATACTGAGAAAGGCTGCCGTGCCGCCAATGCTGCCGGGATAGAGACCGAAAAACAGCTTTGCCGTGCTGTAACCGGCATCGGCAAAAGCGGATTGAATGCTGCCGAAGGGCTCGGTAACTGCGGCGATCGATAGCGGCGTTGCACCGGAAAAAGCATCCACCGCGGCGGTTTGGCCGCCGCTCAGGACCGTCCAGATCGCATCACCGGAATTCTGCGCAGGATAGGCAAAATAAAGAAAGGCCCTGCCGGTCAGGGCCGGATTTAGAAAATTTCTGCCTGTTCCGCCGAAGACTTCCTTGCCGATTACAATACCGAAAGATATACCGAGGGCCGCCTGCCAAAGGGGGATCGTCGGCGGTAATATCAGAGGAAACAGGGCACAGGTCACCAGCACACCTTCGCTCATCTCGTGCTTTCGTATCGATGCGAACAACGTTTCCCAGGCAAACCCGAAGACATAAACCACCACAACGATCGGAACCACGGCTTTCAAACCGGTCCAGATCACCGGCCAAAAATCGGTCCCGAGACCGCAAGCCAGATGGGATTGATATCCAACGTTGTAAACGCCGAATGCATAGTGGGGTAACAAGGCAACAATAACCAGCATCATATATCTTTTGACATCCAGATTGTCCCTCGTGTTGGGTGCAAGTTGGCTTACCCGGGCCGGTGCGAAGAAAACCGATTCGATCGATTCGTAAAAAGGCCACAGTTTTTCGAGTTTGCCGCCCTTTTCAAAGTGCTTGCGTGTGGATTCAAAGAATCTTTCGATACGATTCATCAATGTACCTGCTCTTTTTCTTTGTAAAACTCGGCTTTTGCATTTTTCAATGTTCCAAAGAGCTCGATTTTGGACGGACAAACATAAGAGCACAAAGCGCATTCGACGCAATCCAGCAAGCCGTGTTCGAGGGATTCTTCAACCTCTCCGGCTAAAAGCGCTTTGTAAGTGAACTGGGGAAGAATGTCGACCGGACAAACCAGGGCACAGTAGCCGCAGGCGATGCAGGCCCGTTCACTGCCGTTCGTGTTGCAATCCATCTTAAGTTTCTCGCGGTTAAGCGCCGAAAGAAATGCCCTGGAAAATGTGGGTTTACGATAACCGGGATTGAATAGACCCAACAACTCGCCTTTGTGGTTGCCCTCGGGCAGCACATTAAGGGCTGATTCTGAAAACCCGAGATGAGACCGGGCCAAAGAACCGTAACCTGTCAGAATGCCGCCTTGGATGTAGCGCCATTTTTCGTTCTCGGTCCGATCATCGCTGATAATAGACAGCGGCGCTCCCGATCGGGTGATGAGATGTTTGGGTTGAAGGGCCCCGGATCCGCCCAGGGACATGATACGTTCGGTGGGATAGACACCGTTGCGCAACAGCCGGGCAATCAACAAAACGTCTTGGCCATCTATAAACCAGGAACGGTTTTCCTCTGTTGAGGACTTCAGGCGGTATAACAAAACACCCGGGTCGTGAGCAGGATAGTTACCCGTGTAGTTCAGATTGATTAAACCGTTGAGCGCTGAAGCCAATTCGGTATCAGCTCGGTGACTGCAGACATACACGCGGCCGTTGGCCAATTTATTCAAAACGCTCAAACCGAAATCAAAAAGGTCCTCGTTGCCGGTGAGGTAGACCTGGGGTGCCGGATGAAAGGGCTCAAGGCTGCCGAGGCTGACAAACAAAAGCGGTGGAACAAAATCCGGTCGCGGGTAGTCCCGGAAGGGCAATTCTTTGATTAAAGGCCAGACGCCTCCGGTGACCAAGGCCCGGACCAGCTCGTCCCGACTCATTTTGTCGATGTCTTCTTGGCTGTATTGTTGAAATTCAATTGTTTTTTCGGTTTCGTCCAGTTGAATGATGATTTCTTGAATTACCCGACGCGGTCCGAAGCGAACGTCAACCACGCGCCCGCCGCCGGGAGACAGAAGTTGAATGTCTGTGTTGCGTTTGTCTTCAACCAGAGGCGATCCCAGGGCGACGCGATCCCCCTTTTTTACCTTCAGGCGGAGCTTCATAAAAGGGATGTGTCCGGGCACCAGCGCCAGACGGGTAGGCTGCTCGGTCTTTTGTGATGCGGTGGACGGCGATCCGACGACCTTTGGCGTGTAACCTTTTTTGACTCGGATGGTTTTCATCGAGTTTTTCTAAATAGGTTTTCGGTGTCCGCGAAAGCGTTCGCCCTGTTCTTGACTGCGCTGACAGTTACAACGGGCACACGTTGGCCTTGGTCTGTCATCGCTAACGGACCTGTCTTTGATGAAAAAAACCAGCAAAAACAGTGCAAATACAAGTACGGTGGCTGTCAACACGAAAATAATTTCCGACATTGCCCCCCTCCTGCTAAATCCTGCTAAAAGTCATTTCCAAATGTCTTTTGGACTTTTGCGCCTGTTGAATTTACGCAAGCAAATTCAATATTAAATTAGGGGTCCGTTCAGCTACCGTCAAGAAAATCGAAGATTGTGACGGTTGCCAAACACAATCTATTCAGCAACCACAAATGCATCCGGATATCCGTTTTGAATAAGGTAAGCTTCATATTCTTCCGCCTGTTGCAGGGTGGACACCTTGCCGACCCGGACCCGGTAAAAAATATTGACGCCGTTATCGTACTCGGCAATATGCGCATTTTTGTATGTTCGACCCAGTTTGCGTTTAAGTCTTTCTGCATTTTCAGGATTCAAGAATGCACCGACTTGGAACGTAAAATTTCCGGAATAATAATCATCTTGAATGTAAGTTGGCGCAGAGCCGCCGGCAGACGATACCGGTCGCCCCAGGGCAACCACCTCGACCCTGGCTGTACCGGGACCCACGATTCCGATATCCCTGGCGGCGGTGTAAGATAAATCAATTATGCGACCGCGTACAAAAGGACCGCGATCATTGATTCGAACCACAACGTTGCGGCTGTTTTCCCGGTTGTAGACCTGCACGTAAGTGCCCAGCGGCAATGTTTTATGCGCAGCGGTCATGGCATACATGTTGTAAATCTCACCATTTGATGTTTTTTTCCCGTGAAAATCACGTCCATACCAGGAGGCGATTCCGCGCTGGCGGAAACCTTCGGAATGCGGCAGCGGGTGGTACCACTTGCCCAGTACTTTGTATGGTTTCGGATAACCGGGTTTGCTGGGAGGCGGGGGCTGAGATCGAGGTGTGCTGCTCGCACAGCCGTAAATCAAAAACACCAACAGCACGAAGGTAAGGATAAACCGGTAACCGACCAACATGATGCGTCCAGATGAAATACCGTTCATAAAAACATGCAGGTACGTTGCCCAATTCGACATAGAAATCCTGACACGATGAACTAAGTTTTTTTCCGTCTCCTTTTCCGTGACGACTGCTTTTGGCCGTCAAGCGCCAGATCGAGAACATCTATCATCTTATCAACAAAGTGAAAGCGGATTTCTTTTTGAACCATTGGGGGCACGTCCTCCAGATCTTTTTTGTTCCACTCCGGCAGGATAATTTCCTTGATGCCCGCCCGATGGGCGGCCAGTATTTTCTCCTTAATACCCCCAACCGGCAACACTTGCCCCCTTAAGGTAATTTCACCGGTCATTGCCAGATCTTTATCAATGGTCTTGTTTTTCAGCAGCGATGTCAGCGCGGTCAGCATGGTGACACCGGCAGAAGGCCCATCTTTTGGTATGGCACCGGCCGGTACATGAATATGCAGATCATGGGTTTCAAAAAAACCTTCATCGACGTTTATTTTTTTTGCATTGGCGCGAATAAAGCTCAAGGCGGCCGTTGCCGATTCCTTCATCACATCCCCCAGTTGTCCGGTGAGGGTCAGACCTTTTTTGCCTTTCATGGCAGTGGCTTCAATAAATAAAAGCTCACCGCCTGTCGGGGTCCATGCAAGGCCGGTGGCAACTCCCGGTGTGGTCACCCGGGCTTTGGTTTCAGAGGTAAACCGGATGGGGCCAAGGTATCCGTGAATATCATCGGCTTTAATCGTTAAGGATTTGACCTTGCCTGCGACGATCCTGCTGGCCACACCGCGGCAAACATTGGCGATTTCCCGTTCCAGGTTCCGCAGCCCGGCCTCACGCGTGTAACCTGTAATAATTTGCTTTACAGCCCCCTGGTTAAATTTTATTTGTTTGGCCTTGATCCCGTGTGCATCTCTCTGGCGCGGGATGAGGAAGCGGTTGGCGATTTTTACCTTCTCGTCCAGCGTGTATCCGTGCAGCATCAGAACTTCCATCCGGTCCCGCAAAGCCGGCGGTATGGTATCTAAAATATTGGCTGTGGTAATGAACATGACTTTGGAAAGATCAAAGGGCACATCCAGATAATGATCCGAAAAGGAAAAATTCTGTTCCGGATCCAGGACTTCCAGAAGTGCGGAAGACGGATCCCCGCGAAAATCGCTGCCCACCTTATCAATTTCATCCAGCATAAAGACCGGATTATTGGATTCGGCCCGCCGCAAGCCCTGAATAATGCGTCCGGGAAGGGCGCCCACATAGGTGCGCCGGTGACCCCGGATTTCAGCCTCATCTCTAACACCCCCAAGGGAGATGCGATGAAACTTGCGACCCAGCGCGCGCGCAATGGATTGCCCCAGCGATGTCTTTCCGGTACCGGGGGGTCCCGCAAAGCATAAAATGGGCCCTTTTGATTCGGGCTTCAATTTGCGCACGGCCAAATATTCAATGATGCGCTTTTTGGGTTTCTCCAGCCCATAATGGTCATCATCCAGGATTTTTTGGGCCTTTTTGATATCGACATTATCCTCGGTGCGTTCGTGCCACGGCAATGCGGTGATCCAGTCCAGATAGGTTGATGCAACCGTGTATTCGGCTGAGGAGGGATGCATCCGTGACAGACGATCCAGCTCGCGCTCGGCTTCTTTGCGCGCTTCTCGAGGAAGATTTCTTTCTTCAATTTTGGCCCGGTATTCTTCAATTTCAACCTGGCTTTCATCTGTTTCGCCCAGTTCTTCTTTGATGGCCTTGAGCTGCTGCCTTAAATAATATTCCTTTTGACTCTGATCCATGTCTCCTTTGACCTGGCTCTGAATTTTATTCCCCAGTTCAAGGATACTGAGCTGATGATTCACCAGACGCGTCACTTCTTTGAGACGCCCCTTCACATTTTCAATTTCCAGAACTTTTTGTTTTTCAGCCGGACTGGAGTTAATCGTAGACGCAATCATATCGGCCAGCGTACCGGCCTCCTGAATCGATTTCGCCATCTGGCCAATCTCCGGCGGCAGCCCCGCGGAAAGCTCCACAATTCGGATAAATTGCTCAATCAGGTTGGACATCAGCGCTTCGGTCTCATTGTCTTTTACTTCATTTTCCTCAACCAACTCGATCCGGGCTCGAAGATAGGGGCGCCTATTTTCCCAGGACTTTATTCTGAACCGGTGAAGCCCCTGAACCAGAAGCTGGGTTCGATTATCCTGTGTTTTGGCCATTTTCAAGATTAAGGCGCTGGTTCCGACCCGGGCCAGATCTTCATGTTCAGGCTTGTTTCCATCTTCCAGCTTTTTGGATACCACCAGCCCGATAATCCGATTTTTGGCCATGGCCTCATCTACCAGCCGAACCGAATCCCCCTGCATCACCACAAGCGGAAGTACCATTTTAGGAAACAGGGCCGCATCAAACAAAGGCAGGATCGGGAGCAGTTCGGGTATTTTTTCTGTATCAATGTCTAGCGGTGGTCTTTGATCAGGTTGATCCGTCATTATTACCTCCAGAAATGTAGGTCTGGTCGTCCGTTATCATGGGTCCCAAAAAATTATTCTTAATTCGCAAAACAATCGCTGAAATTTAATTTATCCGTCTGATATCGGTATCTTATGGGATTTTTCAATCGGCATCTTTGCAAGTCGAATCTCAAGCAGACCGTTTGTGTATGCGGCCGATACGACTTCAGGATCAATGGGCGCTGGCAGATATAAAATTCTTTCGAAACGGCCGTATTGAATTTCGGCGAGTCTGTATGTGGCGTTGTCGGTGCAATGCCTGGCATACCGGTCTCCCTGAATCCGAACTGCCTTGCTGCTAATCTCGACCTCCAGGGTATCTTTATCCACTCCGGCAACCTCGGCAATAATAACGACTTCATCCGGAGTTTCGTTCATGTCCATAGGGGGTTTCCAGGTGCGTTCGGCTAGCGAAAAGGCCGGACTCATCGATCGAAACATGTCTTCAATCGTTTTTTCCAGGTCAGAACCCAGAGGACCAAAATCTTCTGCAATTCTAATTTTGATAAATTCCATCTCCGGCTCCTAAAGTTTATGCTAATTGTTTGTTTCTCTTCTATAAATTCCAGATCAAAATAACACTGTTTCGGTACTTTGTAAAGCAAGTGCGGTAGAATCCAGACACACCTTGACAAAAATGCTGGTGTGGTTAAATTTCAAACGAAATCAATTTGCATTCCAAGGAGGTTCGACCATGGCAATTGTAAGATGGGATCCGTTTCGAGACGTAGCCGCCTTGCAAGACCGGATCAATCGAATATTTAACGAGTCATTTGGCCGCTCACGGGATATAGAGGATGAGGTCAGCCAGTATGACTGGAGTCCTCCGGTTGATATTTACGAAACAACCGACGGTATTGTTTTAAAGACAGAGCTTCCC
>JASFGM010000089.1:0-8019 GCA_050123755.1 Desulfobacterales bacterium | reverse complement strand
TCATTGCTCTATTAATACTAGTGTTATCTCCCGCAAGTAATTTAAAAAATTTGGACTGATTTTATCAATGTTAATTCTTTTTTTTAGGTGTCAGGTTTCGGGTGTCAGGTGTCAGATGACAGAAAGCAGAAAATAGTCTGCCTTTTTGTCGTGTGTCATCTGTTTTCGGCTCGGCTGAGCTCGTCGCAGGCTGTGTTCTGTCCTCTATATCTTCCTGACACCTGAACACTGACACCTGAAACCATAGACATTATGTTGTTTAAAGAACTCAACTTGACCAAACTTTACCACACGACCTTTGTAACATTTTTATGGGACACAACACTAGCTTCATGCAGCCACGTAAATGCCGCGACGCTTACGCTTAATTTTACCGATTTTATTTAATCGGAAAATGATATTGCGAATCTTTTTAGCGCCAAATCCGGTTTTGGCCTGAATGTCAGAAAATCCCAGCCCCTGTCGTGAGCGCTTGATGGTATCAAATACCATATCCACCGCGGTAACGGCGGTTTTGGATCGCCCGACCTGTCCTCTCGCCGGATACCCCCCGTTCGCCAAGGCAGTTTTAATCAGGTTTTCCAGCCGATCCAATTTAGCCATCAATTTATCGACATCTTTTTTTGTCGGGATATTGTAATTTTGCATGAAAAACTTTACCATGGCATCGAAACTGATGGGTTTTCCTTTTCTCTTTGGCATGAAATCCTCCTTGAACAAGGTGGTGAGTAAAGGGTGCAATTGTGACGATGGATAAATCTAAAAAATGTGATGTAAAAATTAATTATAAAACATAAAAAAGTCAAGATAATGCCAAACCTTAATAAAATAAAGCCACAAAGGCACAAAACACACAAAGAAAAACATTAGAAGAAATATTTTTTTCACTTCTTTGTGCTCTTGGTGCCTTTGGGGTGAGAATAGTTTTCCCATAAAAAAAACACAAACCGAATTATTATGACATCTCCCAAAATATTGCTGAAGGCATGGAATTTAAGGCCTAAAAAAAAGTTGGGGCAGCATTTTCTGGTAGACCCCTCTGCTGCTGACATGATTGTTCGCCGTTCCAAAATTACATCGGATGACACCGTCATGGAAATTGGAGCTGGATTGGGAGCGCTAACCATACCGTTGGCAAAGGCCGCCAGGCAGGTTTTTGCTGTGGAAACCGATTCACAACTGACAAAGTTGCTTAAGACCGAATTGAAGGTCCATAACCTGACAAATGTTGAAATCATCGAAAATGATATACTTAAAGTCGATATCCATGCCCTGGCTAAAAAATTAGATCACCAAATAATTGTGATTGGAAATCTACCCTATAATATCTCTTCTCAAATCCTTGTCCAACTGATCCATACGCGAAAGGACGTAAAGCGGGCCATCCTAATGTTTCAAAAGGAGCTGGCCCGGCGTATTACGACAAAGCCAGGCAACAGGGATTACGGGAGACTCACAGTTATGCTGGGATATTGTGCTGAAATAAAATCAATTGCAACTGTGACAGCTTCACTTTTTTACCCGGTACCCAAAGTCGACTCTGAAGTTGTTGAAATTAATTTTAAAATCTCGCGAGAATATCCGGCACACGATGAAAGCATGCTTTTTCAGGTAGTCAAAGCAGCGTTCGGCAACAGGCGCAAAACACTTAAGAATGCACTTTCGGCCAGTGGCCTTCATATTGAGCCACAGGTCGCCCGGCAGGCATTGATTGCAGCAGAAATTGATCCCACCCGACGTGCTGAAACGCTCGCTGTCTCAGAATTTGTAACACTTCAAAGTTGTTTGGCACAAGTCCTCAAAGCACAATAACCCCTAGTTTTGTGTCCCATAAAAATGTTACAAAAGTCGTTAGGTATATTTTAATCCAGATGTGTTATCTACAGGCTTCTGGTCGCTGGCTACTGGCAACTGGTCTCTTGTTACTGGTCACTGGCTGCTTGTCTCTGGGTCGGCCAGCAGCAAGAAGCCAGTAGCAAGAAGCCTAAAATAAAACTGTGTCTAGTCCATTAGGTCACTCCTGGAATAATGCAATGGTATGAATGCCTCTTGACCCCGCGTCCCAATAATATTATGTTTACCTATAAAAAGCATAAAAATTACTTTTATACCGCTTTTCATAATAATGTTCCGAATTACTGAATGGCGGCATAAGTGGTTGTAGAAAAAAACGTTTGAATACCGGAACGTTTTTTTGACAACCACTATATGCGCCGATCACAAAAGGAGGATTCAATGGCAGTTAAAGTACTGATTCGGAGAACTGTACCGGAGAATAAAGCCAGACAAATGATCCCTCTCTTCCGGAAAATGCGAACGCTTGCAAATGAGCAGCCCGGATACATCACCGGAGAAACAATGAAAAATCTTGAAAATCCGGATGAATTCATGGTGATCAGCACTTGGGAAACATCGGATGATTGGAAACGGTGGGTGCAAAGCGATAAACGCGAGCAGATTCAGAAGCAGATTGACGACCTGCTAGGCGGTAATACCGATTACGAAATTTTTCATTATGGATTTGCGGAGTAACGTTTGTGCTGTATCATCCGTGTGCCGCGAATAAATTTCAATAAATTTAACGAATTTCCTTGGTACAGAGAGTTCCGCGTTACGGGTTTCGCGTTGCGCGTTGAAAGATGAAAGCAAGATACCCGTAACACGCAACCTGAAACCCGTAACGCAAAATTTTTAATTACATATTTTCCGCGATCGATACCGTTCGATCCCCCAACATATTGACGTAGCTTCCCATCTCATTATCGTACCATCCGTAAATAACCGCCTGGGTTACCGGCACCCGGATAGTCATATTTTGGAGGTTGTCTAAGCCCAGTTTTTCAATACCCGGTACCTTTTGCAGATCAATGGTCGCCTCTGCTGTACGCGTGTGGGTTTCGTAACCTTCAATAATAGCTGCAACCCGCGGCAGCCCGATAACATCACAGGAAACATTTTGTTTGTTGGTGTAATGGAGGTATCCATGAGCATTTTCCGTGGCCGCGGCGTCAAATATGTCATTAATCGTATCGCGAGTGATAAATGGCCCGCTCGGTTCTTCTTGAAAATTGACAACCAAAATAATCAAGGAGCCGGTCGTAACCGGAACCCGGACCGATTCAGCGATGAAGGCGATTTCTTCCATTTCCGGAATCACCAATCTCAATGCCTTGGCAGCACCGGTGGTGGTTAGAATGATATTGTTCATAATGCTTCTATTCTTTCTAAGATCGGTCTTTCCGGTTTTCGGAAGTCGATCCAAAACCTCCTGAGATCCGGTGGCAGCATGAACTGTGGCCATGGATGCCGACATGATCTTTTTGGGGCCGAAGGCGTTGACCAAAGGTTTCATCATATGCGCCAGGCAGGTGGTCGTGCAGGAGGCATTTGAAATAAGGTTATGGCGTCTCGGATCATAATCATTTTCATTAATTCCCATCACAGTGGTCACCGCATCTTGCGGGGTGGAAGCGCCTTTATCCTTTAGTTTAAACGGAGCTGAAATGATCACTTTTTCAGCACCGGCCTCAAAATGGCCCCTCAGGGCCCCCCCCGCATTGTCAGGTTCCGCTTGCGGATCAAGAAACTGACCGGATGTGTCAACAACCACGCGAACGCCCTGATCGTGCCATCCGATCTCAGCCGGATTTCGATGTGATCGGAGAAACTGCACATTAATCCCATCAACACGCATCGAGCCGCTTTGCTCATCCAGATCACTGATGACCGGATTGGCGCGATGCCCATGCAGGTAACTATGCAGCCAGCCGTAAGTTGAGTCTCGTTCAACGTAATGCGCAATGTCGTATATGGACGATCCGGGCTGTCGTCCGATATTGATGATAATATCATCAAAATATTTACGGCCGACATGATGCCAGAGCGTCAGTTTGCCGATACGGCCAAACCCGTTTACACCCAATATTTTCGAATTTGAATGCAAGGCAGTCGCACCCATTTTCAAACCACCCCTTTCTGGAATTAAGGTCTGAAACTAAAAGGCTGGAAGGCTTGGAAGCTTGAAGGAAAGAATTGTTCCTAGCCTCCAGGCCGTCAAGCCTCCTGGCTTCCAAGCTTTCTGGCTTCCCAGCCAAATTATGTTTCTTCAACCTTGATTAACCCCTGATAGACCGATCCCTCCTGGCCATCAATACTGATGTGTTCACCGGATTTTATTTTCAACTGATTAAACTCGCAGTATTTATCCTTTTCATGGCAATCGAGATTTGTGCAGCTCACAACGCAGGTTTTACCCAGACGATGCGCAATAACCGAAGCATGCGAAGTCAGCCCTCCCCGGGCGGTCAACAAACCATCGGCGGCATGAATTTCCTGGATATCATCCGGAACGGTATCGTTGCGGGCAAGAATCAAATTGGCAACGGGATCCATGACCCGCCATTCTTCGATCTCTTCCAGCGTAAAAACCAGACGACCGCTCATAGCGCCGCCGCTAACGCCAACACCGTGGCCCAGATATACTGCCTGGCGATCCTCCTCAAAATCGAAGGTCAGCACCTTTTTACGTTCGCGAATGGCCATATCTCGAGTTTGGAGCAAATACAAGTCCTCGCTTGACGGCCCTTCAAAGGTAAACTCAATTTCTTGGGGACTCCAGCCTCTTTCATCAATCAGATCATGCGCCCAGTTTTTTAGTACCCCATAAATTTCCGGAAAGTGGGTTTCCATGGTTATATCGGTTTCCCGCATTTCGATTTCCTGCTGGAAAAGCGAGATCGGCATGGTTTTAACCAGTCCGGCGACCACATCTTCTCCTTGGTTGCCGATGGTAAAATCTCCCCATAGTTTCAGGGTATCAGCGGACCACCTGGGATTATGGGTAAAGACAACCCCGCTGCCGGATTGCCGAGAAATATTACCATAGACCATTGCCTGAACAGTAACGGCCGTGCCCCAGTCCTCTGAAATCCCGATAATTCTCCGATAGGCCATGGCCCTTGGAGATTCCCAGGAGGCCAAAACCCCTTTAATCGCCAGGTGCAGTTGTTCGTAAGGCGTTTCAACCACTTTAACACCCGCATCAACGATCATGCCTTTGTACCTCAGCGCAACTTCCCGCATCTGATCGCCGGTAAATTCTTTTTTTAGCGGAATTCCCAGCCGCTGTTTGGAGTCATTGATAATCGCATCAAAATCATCTCGCTTCAGGCCAAAAGACATACCGTAGCACTGTAAAAACCGGCGATAATTATCCCAGGCAAACCAGGCATTGCCTGTCTTTTTGGCAATACCTTCTGTAATTTCTTCATTGTTGCCGACATCCAGCAAGGTATCCATCATCCCGGGCTGCGATATAGAGGACCCGCTGCGCACCGACAGCAATAAAGGGTTTTGGGCATCCCCGAAAATCTTACCGGTGGCTTTTTCAAGCGCTGAAATGTTTTGGTTAATTTGCTCTTTGAAATTTTGCTCTGCCGGAAGATAGCCTTCAATAATCTCGCGGCAACGAAATACCTCGGTCGTGATGATAAAGCCCGGTGGTACCGGATACCCAAAACGTTTGAGCCTGATCATGTTGAGACCTTTGTTCCCCAGGTAAATGATTCCGGTGAGTCGGGCAAGGGATGAGTCGATTGGCGTAATGGCATTCTGGGGATCATAGAGCAAAAGCTGCTGAAGCTTATCTTTTGATAACTTGTATGACTGCGTAAAAAGCGTACTGAGGATTCGGCTTAAAAATAAATCGAGCTGCTGCAGGCCCAGGGTAAGTGCGATCCGGTCGCGGAAAAATATTTCGGATACCCGATGCTGCAACTTTTCCGGGTCGATGGCCTCTGTCTGGGGTAAAAATTTCGGCAGCAAGCTGTCAACCGAAATTTGAGAAAAAATTCGGGTCAGGTTTTGGCCGTGAATATTATTAAAGTAATCATTGATGATGTTCTTTACGGCCTGGGCAAATCCTTTAAAAATATCCAGATACTGCGTTAGGGTAAATCCTTTAACTTCCAGGGAATGCGCAAGAAACTCAAGCTGACGTTCGAATTCTACCGATAATATCCCGTCCAGTTTCAAAGCCTTGTCAAAGAGCCTCAACAAACTGTAAATCTGATGAAAGGTGGCTTTGGTAATCAGGCTGAGATCAATTTTCTCAACCAGATCCTCCAAAAGGACACTCACCACAGCTTCGATTCGAAACGAAAGCCCCAGGCAGTCAAATTTCATTTCGTGATAACTGCCATACATGGAAGGGATATCGATCGTAATGTGCCGCTTCTTATAAATATCCTGCCGAATTTCATAAGACTTATCGGACAGGATGATGGATTTTAGCTTTTCCAGATATTCCAGCAGCAAATAGGCCCTTTTGAGCCGATCGGATTCGGCAAACGCCCGCTCGAGCCGGTTTAAATCCGGCAGGGCTTCCGTTCTGAGTTGCGCCAGATAGGCTTTCAGTTCAATTAAATCGAAATTATATTTCTGATTCAGAAGCTTATAGAGGACAACAGCCAGTTCAACGCGTTCCCGATCCAGACTGGAAACATCCTTAACGTCTGCCAGCCATTGCTTGACTTTTTCTTCGCCGGCAGCAAGTAAATCGCCCGGAATGCGAACGCCCTTTTCTTTTAGCTGGGTCATTATTTTAAAAACACCATCGATATAAGGCCCCTGGGTGTCGATCTGGTCATAAATTGAAGGTGGAACATAATGCGCTAGGTGGGTCTTATCTCGATTACACCAGAAATGCAGCGTGGCTTCCATCAGATCAATAATCCGGTTGCTGCTTTCCACGTGGCTTTGTTTTCTAAGAAAATGGATCAGGATGTCCCGACGTTGGATGATTTCGTCAATGCGCGTGGAAATGTCCCGCAATCGACCTTCGGCACCAATATCATTAAAATAGACTGGAAAAAGCCGGGCAAGTTGTTTGGCCAGGTTATAAACCGGACCGATACTCTTGTTTAAAAATTCGGTAATATCACGCGGAAAAAGATCTATATCTTTGATAAATACACCGCACAGGGATAGATGAATAATCAGCGCGGAAAGCAATCGAATCGACTGTTTTGGGTTTAATTCGATCAGCTCCAGCCAGGTTCGAATGTTTAAGATGTGCGTCTTGTTCACCTGGGTTTGCCATTCATTATTTACGCCTTTAATGTCGGGCGCCGCAAAGCCCAGATCGATGACCGAATCAATGAAATAATTGATTAGATCAATTTCATCCGTTTCATAAACACCGTTTCCCATATTCAGCACGCAATTGAGTGTGGTGGCCGGGTACATAGCGGCCTGCTCTTTTAAAATAGAAAAGGTTTTCTGGATCAGGTTTTGGATATAACGGTAATTTTCATGTTCGATGATCCAACCGATCGTCCGATTGATACCCCTTAAGGCTTCCTCGTGAATGAGGAACAGGCCGTCAATACTCATTATATGAAACAAAAAAATAAGTTTAAGATGCCGGCCGCGCCCATTTTTTCCACCTTTTTTCAACAATGCGAGGGGTATCTGGCGGTATTCCGCTGCAATCTGATGAAAACCGGGAAATTTTAATAAAGACGTCAGAACCTCACTGGGTTTCAGATTCCGCGTGTTTTCAATGCGGCCCAGCTGATGATTCCAATTTTCAAGCTGCTGATGCGAAATGTTTTTGAAAAATTCTTCATAGGAATTTTGCGGATCAATTTCAGAAGCTTCTTTTTCAAACCACGACCGGGGATCCTTCTCACTTAACCAGTAGCTATAGGTGAAGTGCAGAAATCTTGTCACCAGCTGGTTGACCGAATGAATAACACCATCGGATTTAGGGGCGTGGTTTAAAAAGTTTTCTGCCAAACGGTTGATCTGATAATAACTGCGCGCAAATAGCCCAAAAAGTTCATCGGATAAATCGAGGATTCGTAAGAAGGCGCTGTTAATATTCGGTAGAAATTTGTCCAGATCGCGGCCTGAATCCTTAACTATTTTTTGTAATAATAGAAGAAGGTTATCAACTGCATCGATTTTTACATCAGATTCAATATCCGACTCAATCGCATTAAAAAAGATGTCACTCAG
>JASFGM010000088.1:0-8033 GCA_050123755.1 Desulfobacterales bacterium | reverse complement strand
GGCGTGTTCGCGGAAGAAAGTTGACGTATTTGACAGCCGCAAACCACCCGGAGGTGGGTAAGCTGATTAGAAGTGGTTTCAGAACCCCATCTGAGGCCCAATGGCTGCGTTGCCCCGCAAGCGGGATTCGCATCTGATTTTTTGGTATAGGGTGCAGCACAGGCCTCCGATAAATGCTCACATACCTATGTATGCTGGGAACAACGACTTTCTCGATCGGCCTGCGCCTTGCCCTTGAACCTGATCTGAGGTTTTGAAACCACTTCTAGTGGCTGTATGTTTTCCATATCTCATAGCGAGTCGCAAAGAGGAGATAGGCGATGGTTTTTCGCAGAGGGCAAAGAGTTGAAATATACAGGAAATCAGAGGATGAACAATGGGCAAAATACATGGATGAATATGTAGGATGTCACGGAATCATAACCGATCCGGATACTGCAAAGAACGACCCGGATGCACTCATTGAAGTCAGTTTAGATGAAAAAGGCACTCACCGATTTCCACAGGATTGTCTGCGGGTACTAGCGGATGAATAAAAGGTGATTTTGGATCTAATTAAGCCATCGATAATTCCTGGGTCTAAAAATCCACTGAAGTCTTAATTTCTTTATAGGAGACCGGGGATGATTAAAATAATCGTTTTGGATGATATGTTAGATGCCGTTAAACTCGCCAAGCGGATTTTGAAAAAAATGGGGCATGAAGTAATTGGTTTTACTGAAGAGGAGGAAGCATTAAGTTACGTGCGGACGCACACCGTCGACCTGGCTATCTTGGATATCAAATTAAAAAAAATGAGTGGCGTCGAAGTACTGGAAGAAATCAAAAAGATAGATCCCTCCATCCGTGTTATCATGCTCACGGCTTATCCGACGGAAGAAACCGAATTGAAGTCTATCAGATTGGGAGCCAGCGAGTACTGCATCAAGCCGATAGATACCAAAGAATTAGAAGAAAAGGTGGCCCATGTATTAAAGGCTGGCTGATACGTGTTACGGCACTATGGGTCTTTTTACGAAGCGTGTCAGGAAAAAGAACCTTTGGAAAAACAGTAAAAACCTAGTATATGCTGTTAGCTAAGCCATCGGAGGAAAGGCAATGAAAATCATAGTCGTCGGCGCTGGCGCCATTGGCAGATTTTTCGGAGGAATCATGGGCGACGGAGGCCATGAGGTAATCTTTGCGGAAAAAGACCCGGCCGTCGTCCAAGCGATCAATGAAAAGGGAATCCAGCTGATCAAGTTTGGGCAAATAGAATCCAGTGTATATGCGACCGTGCGGGCCCAGGCCACGGACCAAAGTGGTTCCATAGACACTTGTGATCTGGTTCTTTTAGCCGTTAAAGGATACGCGACCGCCGCTGCCACCCGGAGTATAAGCCACTTAGTAGGCCCCAAAGCACCTATTCTCATCATTCAGACAGGTCTTGGAAATGTCGAGACTATAACTGAAATAATTGATAAAAAAAATATCCTTGGTGGGGTAACCTATCATGGGGCGACTTCGCTGGGTGGCTCTGAAGTTCGGCATGCTGGCGTTGGACCAACCTTGATCGGTGAGCTGGATGGAAACAGGACCGAGCGTGTAGAACGGATACGTAAGTCCTTTGAGACCGCTGGCCTCCAAACCAAGGTATCCGCCAATATCCTGGGCCATATCTGGGCAAAAGGATTGATTTATTCGGCCATAAATCCTTTAACCGCCGTGCTCAGGCTCAAGAATGGTCAGCTGGTTGAAAAAATGGAATCAATCGTCCTCGCCAAACGCCTGATCGATGAAGGAAAGGGTGTTGCCCAGGCTTATGCTATTCAGTTGCCCCAGGAGGACCTCTACGATCAACTGCTTGAGGTCTGCAGTAAGACGGCTGAGAATCTTTCTCCGATGTTACAGGATATTATCAACAACCGGCCTACCGAAATAGAAACACTGAACGGCGCAATCTACACGATGGGAAAGCACAAAGGCGTCGCGACGCCTATTCATCAAACGATGACTGATTTAATTCGTTTGCTTGAAAAATGGGGCAGCAGAGATGAATTCTAGAGATGCAAGCGGGCGCCTTGACGATATGAATTGAATCCGGTGCTAGGATCTTGTAAGAGAATAACATCGCATATTATAATAAACCGATAGTAATCAGGGGCATAATCAATGAAGCAAAAACCGGAGAGAAGGATCTCTATACGTGATTTTAAGACTATTGGCCGCGCGATTGCAACCTATGAAGATCTGAATTTACTGTTTGAACACCTGGTTGAGGTGATAAGCCAGGCTTTTGATGTCAAGGGCTGTAGTTTGCTAATTTTTGATGAGCGTGAAAAACAGTTGATTCGTGTCAGCAGTTTTGGAATCAGCAAAGAATATCTCAATAAAGGCCCGGTATTTATGGATGACAAGGACTCGGCCTTTGTCAAGTGTGAGCCCGTCGTCGTTGAAGACATGCAGAACGATCCTCGCGTCCAATATCCGGAGGCCGCCGCCAAAGAAGGAATCATTTCCCTGCTCTCTTTCCCCATAATACTGCGTGGAGCAGGAATCGGTTTAATTAGAATTTATCATAGCGACCACTGGGCGCCGCATGAAGAGGATCTCGATTTGCTCTGCGTGATGCAGCGACTTCTGGCCTTTGTGATTGAGAACAATGGATTGAAGAATTTTCTCGAGCAGGTAAAAATAGAGATGGTAAATTTGCCGCCCCGAATGCTGGGGTAGGGAGAGGATAACAGATGAACCAAAAACCAGAAAGAAAGTTTTACCTTGAGCACTTCAAGGCCATTAGCCACGCAATTTCAACCTATGAGGATTTGAATGTATTGACCAACCATCTTGCTGAAGGCACCAGCCGAAGATTTAAGGCCAAAGGGTGCAGTATTATGCTTCTGGATGAGCGGGATGACAAATTGTATCCGGTGAGCAGCTATGGGATCAGTGAAGAATATCTCTACAAGGGTCCAGTCCTTATGGCTGATAAACACTGCGCCATCCGCAAAGGCGAGCCGGTGCTTGTAGAGGACATGCAAAACGACCCGCGCGTTCAATATCCGGAAGCTGCATCCAAAGAAGGAATCATTTCGATGCTCTCTATTCCCATAAAATGTCGCGAAGCCATCATCGGGGTCCTCCGAATTTATCATGGTGAACCCAGGATCATGCATGCAGACGATATTGAATCGTTGTGCATCATGTCAGAGCATCTGGGATTGGTAATCGAAAACAACGGGCTGAAGAATTTTCTTGATGGCGTAAAGATTGCCCTGGAGAGCCTTCCGCCACGGATGCTGAAGGACCTGTAGCCAGTGGGAGGGAGGCAATTCACAGATACCACCGATTTTTTTGCAATAGATTATGGGGACGAAATTTTGATCGGTGGCAAATGCTATACGGTCAAAGGCGTTGCGCGTGAAACCCGCTTTGGCTTAGAAGATCCTAAATTTTGGGTAAAGCGCGTTGCGGAAATAGAAACAGGGGAGCTAAAGTATATAAAGCTGACATTTTTCGAATCCTTTGAAACATCTATCGGCGGTGTCAAAATAAGATGCTTTCGAAATCCGGATAAAGAAGGCAAGATTTTAGAATTAGTTAAGAACCACCCATCTTTCATGCATGGAGAAGCATATCTAGATGCGAAAGGCAATGTCGTTCGGGTTTTGGATGTCGTCCGCGGGCCAAATTTCTTTAACTCCATTGATCGCTATAAAATGAAATATGAGGATTATTTTCAACAGATACTTCCGGGGATCCTGAAAAAATTAGTGCCGGCCTTTGAAGCGATTCGATTTCTGCATATTAACGGGTTTAAACATGGGGATATCAGAAATGATCATATCATCATTAATCGTGATGACGGAACCTATGTTTGGATCGACTTTGATTATGATTATGAAGCCACGGAAAATCCATTTGGTCTGGATATATTTGGTTTGGGAAACATTTTGATTTATGCGATTGGGAAGGGTTTCCACAATCTCCATATGATTTCAAACGATGCGCGCATCTATGGCGACCTGATTGATCGAATTGGAGCGGAAGATTTCTCTATACTCGATAAATGGCGATTTATTAATTTGCGCAAGCTATATCCAACTATTCCGAAAATGCTCAACGATATTCTCATGCATTTCTCACAGGGTGCCCATGTCTATTATGAAATAGTTGACGAGCTCATTGAGGATTTAAACAGATGCCTTTATTCAATTTTTGATTGATGGAGGAAAATTTTGAAAAATTCGATACTTATCGCCATGAATGATTCTTTAAGTGCCAGGGCGGCAGTGGATTTTATTGCGAATTTAGCCATGTGCCCGGAGGAAATGGATATCACTTTGCTGCACGTGTTCAGAAAACCATCGGCGGGTGAGGAGCTCATGGGTGAAAAATTCATGAAGGAACAACCGGCGAGGTATTTGAGCGCCATGGAAAAGGCGAGAGATAAGCTGGTTGAAAAGGGGTGCAATCCCAAGACGTTATCGATTAAACTGGTGGAGGATCCTTATCCCACGGTAGCAGAAGGCATTATCGACCAGTTCGATAAAGGCGATTATTCCATGGTGGTCATCGGCCGTAAGCGAATGTCAAAGGCCGAAGAATTTGTAAGAGGTGATGTGAGCGTTAAACTCGTTAGGGCGCTTAAAGGGGCAGCCGTCTTGGTGGTTACGACCGAGTAATCTGGGGCTATTTTGGCAAAATAAAGACTCAATTCAACAATATAACGTCTCGAACTTTCTACAACTGAATTAAAATACAGGGTATTTTTTTAAGGCCTGGGTTTTGCTTCACTTGGGGCTCATTTGTTTTTAGATCTTCCGATTTTTTCCCCATATTTCCTTAATAATTGCCATTGGCAATAATTTGTAGGCGTTACACGGCTCTTTTTCAGCTTTTTTGAGGCCGCCTTGAGATCCATCCCTTCTTTAAGCAAGTAGGCGGTGACAAATGTGCCCGTTCTACCAATACCGTGACGACAGTGGATCAGCACCTTTTTCCCCGATTGAATCGTTTCATCCAGCCAGGCCAGAGCCTTTTCCATATCCGCCAAATCCGGTGCACATTCATCGGGAATGGGAAGATAATAAACTTCAAAACCATTGGCTTCCTCAATTTCGTGTAAATCGCAGAACTCGCCGCAGAGGTTAACAATAGCATCGATGCCCTTGGCCTTGATTAACCTGAAATCGTCGTAAGACATAGGTGCATAGCCCACGGCCAGGCTGCCGGTTATCCATGTGAGCTGGTATTCGGACATTCGCCCTCTTTGATTGAATATTGCATACTGAAAATTGAATATTTAAAGAATACTGTCGTTTATAATTTTGGGTGTGGTGCCTTATACAATCTTCAATCTTCAACCTTCAATGGTAGCAAAATGGTACCTTCCGTTCATGAAGTCTTCAACAAAGCCCTCTACCATGGATTCATCCTTGAGATACATGTCCATCAATCGAGTTGCACCCAGCAGGCGGCCAACCATATCTAATTGGCGTTCAATTGTCTTTTTGTCTGCTGCTCTTAATTGTGCATCGACCAGATCACTTTTTCGACTGACTTCAAATCCAAGACGCATCAAGACTTGGCTTAAAAAATCTGCTCTCAGACTTCTTTTTTGCAGGTCCGCTCCTCCACCGGAAAATCGGAAAAGAATGTAGTTATCTTCGGACTGATACGTGCAGATGGCATCGACAATAACAAAATGGTACCCAAATTTTAGGTTCAAATTAAGGTAATCTTCGGAAATGACGGCATGGCTGGCGAACATGGTCGCCTCAGGGCTGATAATTCCGCCACTCATCACAATTTTATCATGTTCCGCCCAGTCGAAATGGGTAAAGTGCCCCCAGCGGATTCCCGGATGGCTGAGGCCATCCATCACCGCTTTCATCGGAACACTCAAGATGTCATCAAATCTGACCGTTTTTTCGTCTGCCAGATCTTTCTTTAATCCACCGCCAACATCCAGCACTTGCACGAGCATGGGAATTTCTGAATTCAGCTTCTTGGCACTACCGATTTTTCTTATGCGTCTTTTGCTGATCTGGAACATTTCTTGGACAGCCTTTTCATGGCAGAAGCGAATGATATCGTGCATGGATCGAACCCCTTCGGGAGTAAATGAATCCGCCTGAGGATCGAAGAGTTTCAACGGAGATATAAAGCTCATGATGTATTTTAACTTGTGCATGAAGGGGCTGTCCACCATGAGGTCCCTTTGGGCACAGGGGCTTTCCAGCATTGCGTGCACAATACCTTCATAAACCACTTTATCGTCGGAGTAGACGGTTATCTCGCTTCCTGCGGCCAAATTGGCAGTGGCCACTGCCGTATTGACCAATGTTGGAACGCCGAATTCCCGGGCCACCGAAGCAAAATGACCGGCGGTACTGCCGGTGTCAGTTACCACGGCACTTAGCTTGTTCATTACTTTAACATAATGAGGCCAAGCATTCCTGGCCACCAAAACGGCCCCATCCTCAAGGTTTTCTAAGTCTGATTCCTGTTCTATTCTAAAGACCTTTCCGGCGCCGATGCCGGAGCTGGCGCATTCACCGCCTGAAACCAGTAGGGCATTTTCGATTTCTTCAAAATTACATTCCAAGGCAGCAGTGGAAGGTTCCGCTCCCATCCTCAGCGGTCTTGCCTGCAGAAGAAAAAGGTTTCCGTCTTGATCGGCACACCATTCAATATCCTGGGGTTCCTGGAAAGAGGACTCGAGTTTTAAGCCCCATTTTGCGAGATGTAAAGCAATTTCGTCATCAAGCGAAATCCGATTCTTTTTGGAATCGTCTGTGGCAATGGTCTCGGTAATATTATCGCTTTTATAGACCAGTTGTTTGCCTTTTAAGCCGATATGTCTGCCGACAATCTGCGGCCGATCCTCTTTTGAAACCGTTATGATATCCGGTGAAACTTCTCCATTTACCAACAACTCTCCCAGCCCCCACGTTGAATGTATTTTAAGATGGTCTGAACTGGGATCTTCGATGTCTTTTGTGTAAATAATCCCGCTTGTTTTTGCATGGATCATCTCAAGGGACAGGACGGCCATAGGGGTTTCGAAATCTGAAAGTCCGTAGCTAATCCTGTAGTACAGAGCCTCTGGCGAATATTTGCTCGCAATGACCGTTTTATAAGCATCAAGAATATCATCTTCACCGACATTCAAAACCGTGGTGTATTGACCGGCAAATGAAGATCGCGTATCCTCACCGACGGCACTGCTGCGCATGGCGAAGCGAACATTTTTGTGCTTCGTCTTTTGCAATACCGCCAATTGGCGCAAGATAGATTCCTCGATATCCGTGGGTATTTGCGCATTTAACATTGCCAGCCTCAGCTCATTTGAAATTGTATCTAACGATGTGCTTGATGTGATGTCGAGCTGGGATAGTTTTTCTTCGATGAATTTCTGGAGCCTGTTAAATTCTATAAAAAAGTAGAAGGCGTTAGTGGTAATCACAAACCCACTGGGAGTTGGAAGATGAAGGTCTTTGCTAATCATGGCAAGGTTCAGTGCTTTTGCGCCTACCTGAGATGGATGATCGAATGATATATCCCCAAATGAAACCGCATAGGGAGCAGAAGAATCAGATTTGGGGGGGGCAAGCATAAATTGGATGTAAGCATCGAATTTCTTAAAATAATCACGTAAATTCACGTAGCGGTAGGGAGATATTTTGGTTAGATCTTCGACAATGTGGGAAACACAGTTTGAAAATTCTTCGTATTTGGTTGCAATCAAATTAAAATCAACTTTGATATGACGATGATATATGTCTTCCAGCTCGGCCATTAACTCATGCGCGCGTTTATCATGGGATAACAGCGATTTGAAGGCTTCGTATTTTCGCCGCAGGACCGTTCCGGGTGAAAATACCTGGTAGGTCCAGTATTTGAATAAGTTTTTTAAAAGCATGTCAAAATCTAATTTGAGCTTTCGCTGAACGCCTAAAGTGAATGATAAGCTTTTTTAATCATCAGGCAACCCGATGTTAGAATCATAGTGTTTTGAGCAGTTGTTTTCACGCGTGTGCCTGCTAGAA
>JASFGM010000087.1:0-8119 GCA_050123755.1 Desulfobacterales bacterium | reverse complement strand
ATGGGTGCCAATATCCCCGAAGCGGGTTGGGAAAGGATCCGGGCGTTAATTAAATAATTCGCTTGATTATAAAAAACAGGATGCTATAAATCGCTTTTTGTAACTGATCGAATTAGTGCCTAAAGTGATCTAAAGTGGGAAGTGCCTAAAGTTATGGAGTCGCTACGCTCCATCTTTTTTGTCTTTAAATGACAGAATTCCTTAACTTTAGTCACTTTAGATCACTTCGAACTTTAGCTCACTTAAATTGAGCAGGGAGGCCATATGGCAGCGAGCAAGAAAAGCCGGAAGGAACTATTAAAAAAACCGGATGAATTTATGACGTTTACCGGCAAGGCCATTCGTCTTGTCTCTGACAATCAAAAACCGATTTCCTATGCCCTTTGTGCGGTTGCGGCCGTCGTTTTAGTCATCTTTGGCTACCGGTTCTTCGCCCAGCGCGCAGAAGCAAAAGCATTTTCAATGCTTGAGCAAACCATGGCAAAATATGAAGCGCACAAAAAGGCAACGTCTGCGGACGAAGCCTATAGAAATGTATCGGAGGAATTTCAACGTATTCTAGAAAAATATGGCGGCAATGCAGGCGGGAAACTTGCCAGAGCCAGTTATGCCAATCTCAGCTACGATGCTGGAGATTACAACAAAGCCATCGAACTTTATAAACGATCCTTGAATGACTTTAAAGATCATCCAATGGTTTATAATTTGATTCTCAGCGGTCTCGGACACACTTATCAGCAAATGGGAGACAATCCCAATGCCGCTATTTATTTTGAAAAAATAGCTTCGTCAACGAACTCGAGCAATCGGGATGAGGCGCTTTTTAACCTGGGAATTTTATATGAAAAGTTAGGAGATGCCGACAAGCGTCATCAAGCTTTTAAGCAAATTCTTTCCAGCTATCCGAACTCCATGTATTTCGATATTGTAGAGGAAAAATTATCCGAAAAGGGTTTGGATTCATCCTCCTGATGGCTGTCTCAATATAAACAACGGCGAATTGAGTGAAACTCAATTCGCCGTTGTTTATTGTTTTCAACCAATATCCAAATTATACTTCTTTATTTTCTGATTCAGGCCACTTTTACCAATACCCAGCAAGGCGGCCGCATGGGATTGGACATTGTTGGATATTTTTAAGGCCCGCTCGATCAAGGTTTTTTCGATCATCGCCAAGGTGTCATACAGTTTTGCATCCGCCGGAATTCCCTCAAGATGCAAGGTATTGTAAACATTATCTTTAAACCCTTTCGGGAGATCCGACACCCGGATAATTTCAGCGGGGCACAGGATCATAACGCGCTCGATGACATTTTCAAGCTCCCGAATATTTCCAGGCCAGCTGTAATCATAAAAAAGTCGATCCACCTCCTGGTCGACGCCGATTACGGGAGCAGCCGATCGGCGCTCGGATGCATATTTTTTTATAAAATGATTCACCAAAATACGAATATCTTCCTGACGCTCCTTCAGGGGCGGCAACACAATATGAACAACATTTAATCGATAATAGAGATCCTCGCGAAATCGACCGGCCTGCATTTCTTGCTGCAAATCCTTGTTGGTTGCCACAATAATGCGGATATCCACTGATATGGTTCGGACCCCTCCCACACGTTCAAAAACTTTTTCTTGAAGTACCCGCAGCAGTTTGACCTGCAGGTTCGGTGACAGTTCACCGATCTCATCCAGAAAAAGGGTGCCGCCGTCCGCCAGTTCAAAACGGCCCTTCTTGGTTGCCACCGCACCGGTAAACGCACCTTTCTCATGCCCGAAAAGTTCGCTTTCCAGTAAACTTTCAGCAAGTGCCGAACAATTTACGGCGACGAAGGGCTTTTCGCGCCGGGCACTGTTAAAATGAATCGAGCGGGCGACCAGTTCTTTTCCGGTGCCGCTTTCGCCTTCGATTAAAACAGTGGCAGCGGCAGGCGCAACTTTCTGAATGGTATCAAAGATATCTCGCATCTTTTTACTTTTACCGATAATGTTGCCGAAATGGTACTGGGATTCAACCGCATCACGCAGCCGCCGGTTTTCTTTGACCACCTGATACATGGCGATGGCTTTTTTTACATAAATGATCAAGCGCTCATTGTCGAACGGTTTCAAAATATAGCTGTAAGCCCCTTTCTGCATGGCCTCGACGGCCTTGTCAATCGTGCCGTGGGCGGTCATCATGATGATCGGAAGATCCGGATCGACAGACTTTATGTGCTCAAGCAATTCGATGCCGTCCATAGCGGGCATTTTCATATCAGTGACAATTAAGTCGAGGTCAGATGTTTTGTGAACTTCAAGCGCCTCGCGCCCACCAAGTGCCGTCAATACTTCAAATCCCTCATCTTCCAAAACAGCACTCAAAATGGTCAAATAATTTTTTTCATCATCCACAATTAAGATGGTTTCCATGGCAATATGGCCCTATGTGCTCAGGTTTTTAAATTGCTATCTGCGGGGGTTGCGCTAACCTCTTCGTTATCATCGGCCTTGCGTTTAACCGGCAACTCGATGGTGACACGTGTTCCGCGGACGGGCCGATTCACAATCTGTATACTGCCGCCGTGGGATTCGACAATATTCTTTACAATTCCCAAACCCAGACCGGTTCCCATTTCTTTGGTCGTAAAAAACGGATCCCATATTTTTTCTAGATTTTCGTTTGGAATCCCTTGCCCCTCATCATCAAAATGAACGGTTACGAGATGATCACTCGAACTGACCTCAACCAGGATTCTGCCGCCATCCGGCATCGACTGCATGGCATTGATCAAAATATTCAGAAAAGACTGATACAGCATGGTCCCATCGGCCATGATTTCCGGTAAGGAATTCTGATAATTTTTTTTGATAACATAGCCCTGCGCTTTCATCTGAGCCTCAAGAAATTTAATATTTTTTTCGAGCACCTCCTCCACCCGACAGGCAGCGATATTCGGGCTTCTGGGCTTGGCATAATTGAAAAAATCGGTGATGATCGTATTTAAACGACTGGCTTCTTCGACGATAATATCTGGAATGCTGTTTTCGGGGTCAACTTCGGCGGCCTTTTTTTTCAAAAGCTCAGCTGAGCTCCTGATAATGCCCAAGGGGTTGCGGATCTCATGCGAAATACCGGCTGCCATTTCACCCATCGAAGATAAGCGCTCGGCATGCGCCAGACGTTCTTTGAGTCGTAGCCGTTCCATGGCGCGCTTTTGAATGATACCTTCGCCCCGTTTGACAACATACACCAGCACGACAAAAAGCGCCCCCATCAGCACGGTGCAGGTGCTAACAACTAAAATTTGAATCCCAAAAATAGCCTTATAATCTTCGGACAGATCCTGCACAATTTCGACAACACCAAGGACCCGTCCCGATATTTTTCCGACTTTCGATTCCTGTCGTAAGGGCGCAAATGTAATCAGTTGAACCTCTTTTGGAAAGCCGAGCAGAATCTGTAAAAAATTACCCCGTTGCGCCAGCTTAGAATTCCATTTGCCCATCCGGGCCTGCAAATAGCCGGTGCCGCCGTAATTTTGGCGGCCGATCATAATCTGATCTAAACTATACGAAATCCTGTTGTCCATGCTGTAAATATTGACGGTTTCAACCTTAAAGCTATGCATCGCGCTGCGCACAACATTATCCATGCGTTCAAATTGCTCCTGTTTGCTAAGCTGAATTTTACCGTCCTTCAGAACGACGGGAATAATAAATTGTATGAAGACCTGATGATTCAGATTTTCAATCATCACATGGGCATAGTCCTCGCTCTTTTTGCGTTGCATGGACTTGATCCAATGGGTATTGAGCAACGAAAGGATAATGGTCACCAGAAAAATGACAATTAGTCCCGTGAACGCAAAATATTTGACGAGTCGAAACGGTTTGATTCTTTCTTCGGGTAACTTGGGCGCCATTGTTTAAAATTACAATAAAATCAATAGTTATTCTTATATTCTCATAGCCATATAAGAATACTAGGCTTTAAAGTCAAGTTAAAGCTTTTTTCACTTAAGTTTTAGAAATTATTTCTCCGATTTTTTCAATAATTTGACGGTCAATGTGCAATTATTTACCCAGTAAACGGGAAATGATGAATATCATCTGAATTCGAATCTTGAAACCTGCAGTAAAATTATCCTTAATATACTGTATTTATTATTATTTTTAACACTATCACAACAAGTCTATTTATCTATATGTATTGGCGTAAAATTTGCATTAGTTCGTCAACAACCCGGGACTTCAGTTTGAATATATAGTGGTTGACACATTCACACCATCGTTGAGGGGTTTCCTACAAGATATAGTAATTGAAATTAATTATACCACAATATAGAGTAAGTAATTGTAATTATATATAATTTATATATAATTATCTTGACTCTAGGGCCATTTTATGCAGATAATTAGTATCAATTATAATTGAATTAGATTTAATTAATTGTCGTAGGAATTGAAAACCGTATCTTTTACAAAGGGAAACCCTGATCCATGGCCAGCAACAATTATGTTAAAGAAGCCAGAGAGTCTCTATTAATGAGCAAAGCTGAACTCGCCAGAGAAGCGCGTGTTTCCCCAATTACAATTGCCCGGATCGAAAAAGGCATGTCGTGTCGGATGGAAACCAAGCGCAAAATTCTTCTGGCATTGGGTCTGAAGCTAACAGAAAAAGATAAAATCTTTAAGGACTGAAAACATCTCATGGTATTTAGTAAAAAAGACAACTTGGTTGGACTCGACATTGGATCCCGGTCGATAAAAGCGGCTGAAGTTGGCGAATCCAAACGTGGCCGCGAGCTAAAACGATTCGGTATTACGGATATCCCCCACGGGGCCATTGAAGACGGTACCATCAATGATCCGGAAACCTTAGCCGAATCCATTCGCCAACTCTTTAAGGCTTACAATATCAAGGAACGCAACGTTGCCATATCCATCGGTGGCTACTCGGTAATCGTTAAAAAAATTGCCGTACAAACCATGGACGAAGCGCAGCTTCAAGAAACCATTCATTTCGAAGCGGAGCAATATATTCCCTTTGATATCAGTGATGTTAATCTTGATTTTCAGATTCTGGGTGAGAATGAAACCAATCCAAATCAAATGAATGTGTTTCTGGTAGCGGCCAAAAAGGAAATGGTCAACGATTATGTGAACCTGGCGAATCTGGCCGGGCTCAATCCTTGCATCGTCGATGTTGAGGCTTTCGCCCTGCAAAATACGTTTGAAGCCAATTACGACACCGGTAATGATAATGTTGCCCTAATAGATATTGGTGCCAGCAAGACCTCATTAAATATACTCAAAGGCAACAATTCGGTGTTCATGCGCGATGTTTCCCTTGGCTGCATGCAGATCAATCAAAAAGTCATCTCCTTAATTGACTGCTCCTATGACGAGGCGGAAGAATTAAAATACGGTGGCGATTCCACCCGTTTGTCGACAGACGATTTAAACGGAATCATTTCATCCGTAGTTGCCGACTGGTGCACGGAAATTCGGCGCGCACTCGACTTTTTTTACTCCACCTATCCGGATGATCAAATTAAGCGCATCATTTTAAGCGGCGGCGGGGCCAATGTGACTGACTTTCGTAAGTTGTTGGCAGTCGAAGCATCCGCCGAAGTTGAAACCATCAATCCCTTTAGAAACATTTATGTTGATGATGATCAATTTGATCCGGACTTTATAAAACAAGTCGCCCCCCAGGCTGCCATTACTGCCGGGCTGGCAATAAGAAGAGTGAATGACAAATGATACGCATTAATCTGCTTCCCTTTCGGACAGAACGCAAAAAAGAAAACGTTCGCCGCCAGGTATCTTTATTTCTGCTTTCATTGGTTCTGGTTTTGGTGGTGTTGGTTTACTACAATTTCAGTCTAAGCTCTAAAATCGGCAAGTTAAATAATAAGATCAGCGCCACCAAAACCGACCTGCAACGATACAATGAAATTAATAAAGAAATCGCCCGAATTAAAAATAACCTCGAAACGCTTAGAAAGAAAATGGCGGTTATCGAAAAGCTGGAATCGGATCGTCACGCGCCGGTCCGACTGATGGATACGTTGACCCAGGTGCTGGTGGCCAAGCGCATGTGGTTTACCAAACTGGAAGTTAAAGAAACCACGGTAAACATCAAGGGAATTGCCTTGGATAACAAAACCGTAGCGGATTTTATGGTGCGCCTCCAAAATAGCGGTCTGTTTAGCAATGTAAATCTAAATACCTTAAAACGCGAAGCGGTGCAGAAAACGAATCTGAAAAGTTTTGAGATAACCTGCACTAAAGTATCTACGCCAATACAAAAAGCAGAATCAACGCCTAAAAGGGTTAAAACATAATGAATAAGATACACGGTTCTAAGGAAGCTGGCTCCTTTTTCGCGAAGATTGAAATGCTCTCCAAGATCCAGAGGATACTGATTTTTGCGAGTGTCTTTGTGCTGATTATCGTCGCCTTTATTTTTCTCCTATATAAGCCGAAATTAGCAAATATCGCAAAGCTCAAAAAAGAGCTTGGCGCATTGGAGGAAAAGCTCATCGTGGCCAAGAAAAACGCGGCCAACCTAAAAAAGTTTCAAGCAATGATGCAAGAAGCGGAAGTGCAGTTTAAAAAGGCCATGAAAGCGCTGCCCGAAAAAGAAGAAATCCCCTCTCTTTTAACGAGCATTTCAAGATCCGGCCAGGATGTCGGATTGGAATTTTTGCTTTTTCAACCCCAAAAGGAGCTGCGCAAAGAGTTCTATGCTGAAATTCCCGTTTCCATGAAAGTTGTCGGCGGATATCATGATCTGGCAATTTTTTTTGATAAAGTCGCCCGCCTGTCCCGAATCGTTAACATCAAAAATATTTCCATGGGGCGCATCAAAGATAGCCCGCAACTAAATACGTCATGTACCGCGGTCACCTACAAGTTTGTAGAACCGGCTCCCCAAAAGCCGTCTGCTAAGAAAAAAAAGAAGAAAACGAGGAAGAAGAAAAAATAAATTGATAACGGATGCCCGTTTTGACATCCATGCGGAAAATCATCTTAACCATTATGAAAAAACATCTCACCATCATCTGTAACTTAGCCTGTTTGATTGGTTTTATAACCGTTTTGCTGAGCTGTGACCAACCGCCAGACAAAGCGGCAGCACCGAAGGTCGTCCGCAAAAAGATTTATTCCCAAACAGCTAAGAAAGCCCGGCCTCCTGAAACGCAATCGCAGACAAAATCAAGACCACCGTCCAAAGCCAAGCCGGCTGCCAGGCAAGTTGACACCGCAAAGCAGGCACCCCAGCAGCCAGTGCTTGCCCGAAAATCAGAGCCGTCTGCTGTTAAATCCGGGCGAACCGTAAAATCCAAACCGCCGCTAAAGCCCAAATCAGACATTTCGGTCTACCGTCAGCCCGGCACCTCAACGCCCGGTGTCGAGACTGACACCAGCCAAAAGGAGATGGCGTCCACTTCCCCGGCGGCAAAAGCAGGATCGTCATCGATGCTGCCGGCGATGTACAATCCCAAAGGAAAGATTGACCCATTTGAACCGCTGTTCAGGGAAAAACCGACGGTTGCTTTGAAAAAGAGCAAGCGCAAAAAACGGACGCCGCGGACCCCGTTGGAAAAAATTGATCTCAGCCAGCTTAAACTGGTCGCTATTGTTCTGGCATCCAGCGGTAACAGGGCCCTGGTCGAAGAATCCTCGGGCAAGGGCTATGTCGTTAAAAAAGGGACATACATGGGCACCAACTCCGGCAAAGTCGTCAAGATCGAAAAAAACAAGGTCATTGTCGCAGAGGAATTTGAAGATTATAGCGGTAAGGTTACGAAACGAAATAGAGAAATAAAACTTCCGAAGCCTCCTGGAGAATTATAAGATGATTAACCAATTTACAGACCGACGAAAAATTTTCTTACTGATCATCCCGCTGGTTTTTCTGATTGCATGGGGTGCCGGATGCGCATCGAATAAGGCGGTGGATGTAAAAGCCACCGGTACCAAGCGCATTATGGGTATTACCACCAACGTGACCGCTGATTCGGTAATCGTCACCATCAACGGAAACCAGCCACTGACCTACACGGCGATTAAACAGGTGTTTCCAATGGGGGTGCTGTTTCATTTTCCCGAAACCTCCCTGGACACGGTT
>JASFGM010000086.1:0-8181 GCA_050123755.1 Desulfobacterales bacterium | reverse complement strand
AGGCCGATATGTTGCGCCTGGTTTTATTGATGGGCATGTTCATATTGAAAGCTCAATGGCTTGCATTTCTGAATTCGCCCGGGCAGTTGTCGTACATGGCACCACGACCGTAGCGGCCGATCCCCATGAAATTGCTAACGTGCTGGGGTTATCGGGAATCGAATATATGCTGCAGTCGGCCGAACAACAACCCATGAACATCTATTTTACCCTGCCGTCGTGTGTGCCGGCAACCGATATGGAAACCGCCGGTGCTCGCCTAACCGCTGAAGACCTGCGGCCGTTATTCAATAAAGAAAGAATTATCGCCCTGGCTGAGATGATGAATTTTCCTGGAGTTATCTATCGGGATCCGGATGTACTGGCCAAAATAAGCGCTGCCCGGCAACAAAAAAAGCCGATCGATGGTCACGCGCCCGGACTCAAAGGACCGGCGCTTTATGCTTATATCTCAGCTGGCATTCAAAGTGATCATGAGTGCACCACCGAGCAGGAAGCCAAAGAAAAGCTCATGGCCGGTATGCACATCATGATCCGTCAAGGAACCTGTGCCAAAAATTTACAGGCGCTGCTGCCGGCCGTGAACGCAAAAACAGCCAGACGGATGATGTGGTGCAGCGATGATCGGCACCCCCATGACCTGATCGCAGAGGGTCATATTGATTCTATCGTGTATGAAGCCATTCAGTCCGGTCTGGACCCAATTTTAGCGATCCAAATGGCGACCCTGAACCCGGCAGAATATTTCAAATTGAATCACCTGGGCGCTCTTGCGCCTGGCAAACAGGCCGATCTGGTCGTATTTACGGATTTAAAAAAACCGGTCATTGAAGCGGTATATTGCCGCGGAATCTTAACTGCTGAAAACGGACAAATATCACCGAATATCCAGGTTCCTCCAGCGGCCAGCGTCCCGCCATCGATGCATGTTGATCTTCAGAAAATCGATTTCGCTATATCTGCTGATAAAAAACAAGTTCGTGTAATTGAAATTGTGCCGGAACAGGTGATTACCCATCAGCTTATCGAAGAAATAACGGTTGAAAACAATCAAGCGCTAAGCGATCCTTCAAAGGATATGCTTAAAATGGCGGTTATTGAACGCCACAATGGCACCGGCAATATCGGCAAGGGTTTTGTTAAGGGCTTTGGCTTAAAACACGGCGCCCTGGCTTCCAGTGTTGCCCATGATTCCCATAATATTATTGTCGTCGGCACCACAGATGCGGACATGAGAGCCGCACTGGAAGCGGTGGTGAAAATGGGAGGCGGCCTGGCTGCCGTATCCGATACCCATACTCTGGCTGAACTGGCGTTGCCGGTTGCGGGGCTGATGTCTTTGGAACCGGTCCAGAGTGTCCGCGATCAACTGGACAGCCTCATTGGAGTTGCACATGATATGGGTACCACATTAAAAGATCCGTTCATGACCCTTTCCTTTTTGGCCTTGCCCGTGATCCCGGAATTAAAGCTGACCGATATCGGGCTGGTCGATGTGAATAAGTTTGAGGTTGTGCCATTGTTTGTGGAGTAAGGTAAATCAGGTTCAGGGTTCTGCGTTCTACGTTCTGGGTTTCCGAACCCTGAACCTCTGAACCTTGAACCTTTGGACCCTTAAATTACCGTACCTATCATTATTTAAATAAAGCTTTTATATTAAAGGGTGCTCAAAAATGATAGTAAAAGATCTGGTGGATAAATTCGAGCTTGCGTTGACTGCCGGGGAAAGCGGACTTGATCGCGAAGTCACCGACGGTTACTGCGGCGATTTGTTAAGCGAAATTATGGGCAACGCACCGACAGGGTGCGCCTGGATGACCGTTCAGGGACACCAGAATATTGTTGCGGTGGCGGTGCTGCGTGAAATAGCTGCTATCATTATCACCGCTAGCCAAACTCCGGATGATGACACCATCAAAAAAGCGGATCAGGAAGGCATCCCCATTCTGCTCTGGCCGGATTCGTCATTTCGTCTGGCCGGTCGCCTTTTTCGTGCCGGCGTCGGGAATCCAGCGACCGAATAATCTGCGACCCGAGGCATAAGACAGCATATATGCGAGAGTTATCTTTACATATATTAGATGTCGTTGAAAACGGGATTGCCGCCGGTGGCAATTGTATCTGGATTGAGATTGATGAGGCCCGTGAAAAGGATCAGTTAAAAATTGTGATCCGAGACAATGGTAGTGGTATGCCGACCGAAAAGCTGGATAATATCAACGATCCTTTTATTACAGCCTGCACCGCTCGCAGAGTCGGTCTGGGCCTTTCGCTTCTATCCGCTGCGACCGAGCGCTGCGATGGGACATTGCGCGTCGACACCCATCCCGGTAAAGGTACTGAAATCGAAGCCACGTTTCGTTATAGCCATATCGATCGTGCGCCGCTGGGCGATATGGCCGCCACGATTACCACTTTAATCATCGGCGATGCGGGAATTGATTTTGTCTATTCCCATTGCATCGATGGCAACCATTTTTGCCTGGATACCCGGGAAATCCGCGCAGAAATGGAAGGTCTTTCTCTGTGCGACCCGGTGGTCATTCAGCATTTAAGCGAAATGATCCGTTCTGCACTCAAAGAGCTGGCGTCAAGTGAGGATGTCGCTTGAACCCTAATCCGGATAAACCGGAAATAAGAATTGAAAATTGAATACTGAATATTCAATCATATGAAAATATCCCAATACAATTGTTTTGCCACAAAATGCAAAAAAATAATTTCTAAGGTACGAGTCGGGTCAAATTTATGGAGGAAAATATGGCAAAGTTGACAATTGAAGATCTAAAAAGAATTAAAGAAAAAACAGCCAAAGAAATTTCGCTGCGAGGTGGTCCTGCGAATATTAAAATCACCGTACACATGGGAACCTGCGGAATCGCGGCCGGCGCCCGCGATGTCATGAGTGCCCTTATGGAAGAGATGGCCGAAGCCGATCGAGAAGATATCCGGGTTGTTGCTTCCGGCTGCATGGGAAGGTGCAGCAGTGAACCGAATGTCACTGTTGAAGCGCAAGGCAGCGAGCCCATTGTTTATCAGCTTATGGATTCCAGCAAAATGCGCCAGGTTTTCAAGCGCCATGTTCTGCTGGGCGAAGTTCAAACCGATTTTGCGCTGGCTAAAAGGTAAGTAAGCGCGTGTCGGCGATTGCTTTTGGGCAATGTTTACAAAACAGCCTGGGTGCGGTAGATATACGCTATCATGAAAGTAGATGGAAAAGAGCTGCGGACGATCTGGCTGGATCCAAATTCAAAAACGCTTAAGATCATCGATCAGCGGCGCCTGCCCCATGAACTGGCACTGGTGGAATTACAAACCGTTGATGAGGTCATTACCGCTATAAAAGACATGTATGTGCGCGGCGCCCCTCTTATCGGCGCTACCGGGGCTTATGGTGTTTATCTGGCTGCTTTGAACGCACCGCATCATCAGGTTGCAGACGCCTATCTGATTGGAGAATGTGACCGGATCAAATCCGCCCGACCCACGGCGGTAAATCTGGCCTGGGCGGTCGATGCCGTCTTAACCAAGGTATTGAAGGTTGACCAATCCGATAAACGCATAACCACCGCCAGGGAATCAGCCGCATCTATCACCGAACAGGAGGTCGAAAATTGTAAAAGGATCGGCGAACACGGGCTGCCATTGATCGAGGCGATCAGCCGGAAAAAAAGGGGACAGACGGTCAACGTACTGACACACTGCAATGCCGGCTGGCTGGCGTGTATCGAACACGGCACGGCAACCGCACCCATCTACGCTGCATTTGATCACGGAATTGACCTGCATGTATGGGTCGATGAAACCCGGCCTTTGAATCAGGGCAACCGCCTGACCGCCTGGGAGTTGGGCAAACACGGTGTCAAACATACGATTATCACCGATAATGCCGGCGGCTATTTAATGCAGCAAGGAAAAGTCGATATCGTTATCGTCGGTACCGATCGAACAACAGCCACCGGAGATGTCGCCAACAAAATCGGCACCTATTTGAAAGCGCTGGCGGCCAGAGACAACAACATTCCCTTTTATGTCGCTCTGCCTTCGAGTACTTTTGATTGGAATCTCAAAGACGGTGTCAAAGAGATTCCCATCGAAGAGCGCGACCCGGATGAAATCCGCTACATCGAAGGACTCGCTCAAGATAAAGTGACGCGCGTCTTGATATGCCCAAAAAAAAGCAGTGCCGCCAATTATGCCTTTGATGTCACACCGGCAAAGTTTGTAACCGGTTTTATCACCGAGCGCGGAATCTGTGAGGCAACAGAAGAAGATATCAAGAAACTTTTCCCCGAAAAATTTGGTCAACCGTAAAAAGGCTTCAGGTGTTCCGCCGGAGGCGGAACACCTGAAGCCTTTTTAAATATTGACATATCTATAACTAAACTCGTATAGGCACTGAATGCTGACTGAACTGGAAAAAAAGATAATCGCTTCCATCCAGGAAGACTTAGCGGTAACGGATCGCCCGTATATTAAAATCGCGCAGAATCTGGGCATTTCTGAAACGGAATTATTGGAGAATTTGAAAGACATTTGTGACCGGGGTGTGATCCGGCGATTTGGTGCCACCTTGCGGCATCAACGCACCGGGTTTACCGCCAATGCAATGGTGGCCTGGAAGGTGGCTGAGGACCGCATTGAAGAAGTCGGGCAAAAAATGGCTTCTTTCAGGCAAGTATCCCATTGTTACCGGCGCAACCCCACCGACGAATGGCCGTATAACTTATATACGATGGTGCATGCCAAAGATGAACAATCGTGCCATGCGACTGCCCGCAAAATGTCCAGCGCCACTTCGGTGGAAGATTACACGCTCCTGTTCAGTCGTGAAGAATTGAAAAAAACATCAATGGTGTACTTCCCCTCGGATGAAGACGACTAAAAACCGGTTCCAAAACTCCATCTTATGCCCGATGGCAGCGTTGTAAAACGGTTCAAAATACTCACGTACTGTCGTGTACGCTCCGTTTTCGATCCGCTTTACGCCTTGCCCTCAGACATAATATGAAATTTTGGAACCGGTTTTACAATTTCAAAATTATACGAATTGCTGCAGGATAGTTAGCAGTGTCTTTAATTGGAATTGATGAAAAAAACTTCAAGCCAATGACGAAAGATGTTCCTCATATCCTTCTAGTCAATCCATGGATCCATGATTTCGCCGCGTATGACTTTTGGGCCAAACCGCTGGGGTTGCTCAGCCTGGCAGCGTTGCTCAGATCCCATGGTCTGTCTGTATCCTACATCGATTGTTTGGACCGCTTTCATCCGAAAGCGCCTTCCAGTGACCCTTCAGCGCGCTATGGCCGGGGACCCTATTTAAAAACACGAATTGCCAAACCGCATGGACTTGAGGATGTTGAGCGCAATTTTTCCCGATACGGCATCAAACCCCGTTGGTTCACTGCAGACCTCCAGGCCTTGCCACAACCGGATCTTATCCTGATCACTTCTTTGATGACTTACTGGTACACCGGTGTTCAGGAAACCATCACGATCATGCGTAACGTTTTTCCTGACACTGCGATCATTTTAGGCGGCATTTACGCCAGCCTCTGTCATGATCACGCACTGAAAAACTCAGGTGCGGATGAGATCTTTTGCGGTCCGGCTGAGGAGACCCTGTTTGAACTTATCGCCGCATATACGGGTTTTACGACGATACCCCATTTTAATTCGCAGGAACTAGACACCTACCCTTACCCTGCGCTGGATTTACAATCCCGCATTAATTACGTACCCCTGCTCACCTCACGGGGCTGTCCTTTTAAATGCACTTACTGTGCCTCACACTTTCTAAATCCAGACCAAATGCGGCGCAGTCCGGAGTCTGTCATTGACGAGCTAAAATTCTGGCACAGGACCCATAACGTCACAGATTTCATCCTGTATGATGATGCATTTCTAGTCGATGCTGAAGCGCATGCCATTCCTATACTTGAAAAAGTGATTCAGGCGGATTTCGATCTTCGCTTTCACACACCCAATGCGGTTCATATTCGAGCCATTACCGCCGAAACGGCGCGTTTGTTGTTCAGGGCCGGATTTAAAACCTTGCGCCTCGGGCTGGAAACGGCCGAATTCGACCATCGTGCAGCCATTGACCAAAAAGTCAGTGAAAATGATTTCAGACGGGCCGCCAGATACTTAAATGAAGCCGGTTTTGAAAAGCACCAGGTAGGTGCCTACCTGCTGATGGGCTTGCCGGGCCAAAAATGGCCTTCTGTTGAACGTTCGATTCGGGCCGTCCGGGAGACCGAAATTACGCCCATTTTGGCCTATTATTCTCCAATTCCGCATACGGCAATGTGGCAAACGGCGGTAACCGAATCCCGCTATGATCTGGAAGCGGATCCGATTTTCACAAATAATTCAATCATCCCCTGTCAGTCTGAAGCATTTAGCTGGGAGACCATTACGGCTCTAAAAGAACTTGCTTCTGGTTCGGGCACAGCGTAAAGTCTCTCTGAATTTATTCTAAAGGAGAAAGAAATAATGATAGGTCTTAAAGCCGTTGATTTGAAAACACAAAAAATCGACACGCTCATCGTGCCGGTGTGCGAGGACAAAAATATTCACGATGACAGGATCATCAATGCGATCATCAAAATGGCGTTGAAGCTTAAGGAATTTAAGGCCGCAAAAGGTGATCAGGTAACACTTTATGATCTAAAGGATCTCAACACAAAACGGGTTATCTTTGTTGGACTTGGAAAACTAAAAAAAATTGACCTCGAAGCCTTGAGGGCATTTTGCGGCGCAGCCGTCAATAGATGTATAAAAGCCGGCCTTGAGATAATCTGGATAGCGGTGCCGGCGGCCGCAAATCTTAAAATGGACTTGCCGGCTGCCGTTGAAGCCATGATGGAAGGGGCCTGTTTGGGAAATCATTTGTTCAATAAATACAAAAAGGAGAAGAAAAAGAAACCCCTAAAGCAAATAAACTTTCTGGTAAAACAAGAGCGGCTGGGCAAACTGCGAAGAATCGGCCCAAAAGTAAGTACCTTTTGCGCAGGCACCATTTTAGCGCGCGAGTGGATCAGCACGCCGTCAAACAAAAAAACGCCCGAGCAATTTACGCGCTCAATTGTCGCGCAGGCCAGAAAACACGGTCTTAAAGCCCGGGTCCTGAGAGAAAAAGATTTAAAACAGAATAAGTTTGGCGCCTTGCTGGCGGTGGCGGCCGGAAGTCAGAGCAAACCCAGTCTGGTCGTGTTGGAACACAAGCCCCCCGGCGTCAAGAAAACACTGGCGCTGGTCGGAAAAGGGGTCACATTCGACTCCGGCGGTCTCAATCTTAAGACCGGCGGATCGATGGCCGGCATGAAAGCGGATATGTCCGGTGCCGCCGTTGTCGCCGCCACAATGATTACCCTGGCGAGACTAAAAACGAAATCGCATGTCATCGCCGCCATTCCTATCGTTGAAAATATGCCCTCGGGCAAAGCAACCCGGCCCGGAGATATTGTGCGCAGCTATGCGGGCAAAACCATTGAAATTGGAAATACCGATGCGGAAGGCCGGCTCATCCTGATAGACGCCATGTCTTATGTGGTAAAAAAACACAAACCTCAGATTATGATCGATCTGGCGACCTTGACCGGGGCCTGCGTCGTGGCCCTTGGAGAAAAAATTGCCGGCGTCTTTACGCCTGATGATGAGCTGGCCAAAGCCATCATTTCATCCGGTGACAAAACCTATGAACGCTGCTGGCAGCTGCCGATGCCGGAAGATTATAAAGAGCTTCTCAAAAGCGACTTTGCCGACCTCAACAACATGTCCAGTTCCCGCTGGGGCGGTGCCATCACCGCCGCATTATTTTTATCGGAATTTAGCGGCGATACCCGCTGGGCCCATATCGACATTGCCGGCCCGGCCTACCTTAAAAAGGGTGATGCTTACTGCGGCCCGGGAGGCACCGGCTTTGGAGTGCGGTTGCTGTGTGATCTGATCGAAAAACTCTAAAAGGTTGAGCCCGTTGAAAATATACTTGACGTTCTTCCTATCTAACGGGCAACCGGCTCAACGGGCTAAACCGGCGAATTTAAAATGGCCGAAATGATGGCATATCTGGACACGAACTAAGACTGGAGGAATTTGGCTTGATTGAACATGCGGAAGTGATACACAAAGGCGACGACAGCGGCAATGAGATGACGGTGCGCTGGCAGCTGCCGT
>JASFGM010000085.1:0-8183 GCA_050123755.1 Desulfobacterales bacterium | reverse complement strand
GCGGCCACCACGCGCGGATTCTCTTCAGCCGCCGCTTCAGATGTGGTTGTTTCTTCGGCTTCAGCGGGCTCTCCTTTTAGAATCGGTTTGGGACATCCGGCCAGCAATACTGTCAGCAGGACCAGACAGACGATTTGAATGGGTCTCGTTTTCATCGATCATCCTTTTCGATCACGTCTTTTAGACTTTCTATGATTTTTCCGGCGATGCCGCCTTTGGCGTGCAGCGGGCAATGCTCAGCCGGTGTGCGGCCTGCCAGAAAATACTCTTCGATCGGCTCGGGGCAGTCATCGACCGCTATCAGGCCGGTGACCGGACAAACCGATATCCGCTCAACACCCCGGGGGGCCTTAAATTCTGTTTCAGACCTGTATTGCGGGATGGCGTTCATCAGATCCGCCCAGATCGGCAAGGCGGCCGCCGCACCGGTGGCTGCAATCGTCTCCGCATTGTCAAAGCCGACCCAGACCAATGCTAAAATATCCGGCGTATATCCCACAAACCAGGCATCTCTAAAATCATTGGTCGTTCCGGTCTTGCCCGCAACCGGCCAGGATACACCTTTCCATTTCAACGAACGCGCCGTGCCTTCGTTGACCACACTTTGCAGCATCGCGGTCATGATGAAGGCTTCGGCCGGCGAAATTAAGCGCTCGATATTTAAATGTTTTTGCTCGAGGATGTTGTCATGTTCACCCACGACGCCCTTTAAAGATAGCGGAAAGGGCTGCACGCCTTCGGCTGCAAAAACACAATATGCCATTGCCAGTTCAAGGGGGATGACTTCAAAGGCGCCTAAGGCCAGCGAGGGGTAAGGCTTTATGGGTGTTGAAAAATAAAATCTGCCGGTCATATCTACGATCTGATCAAGGCCGATCTTCATGGCCAGATCAACGCTGGCCAGGTTATACGATTTTTTAAGGGCATTCTTCAAAGTGACCGTATATTCGGTCACAGGCTCAAAGTTTTGGGGCTCCCATAATTTTCCGTCCACCGTATAGGATTTTGGAGCGTTCGACAACAGGGTCGTCGGTGTGAATTTGGCCAGGCCGCTCAAGTAGACGAATGGTTTGAAGGCACTGCCGGGCTGACGGCGAGCCTGGGTGATTCGATTAAACTGGCTGATGCTGTAGTTGCGGCCGCCTACCATGGCAAGGATGTGCCCCGTTTTGGGCTGCATGACGACAAGGGCCCCTTGAAGTTTTTGTTCCGGCGCTTGGCGCTGCAGGTCCGGGTTTGAGCTTTCCAGCCGCTCCAGACCTTCTGCCAGGGCTTTTTCAGCCGCCATTTGAACCTGGGTGTCCAGGGTGGTGTATACAGATAGCCCCAGGCTGGAAAGGTCTTCGGGGCGATAGAGGGTATTCAGCTGCTCGGTCAGGTAATCGATAAAATAGGGTGCTTTTGTATCGGATACGGTAAATCCGACCGCTTTGATCGGCTGTTTTTGCTCGACTTGAAGTTCTGTCTTCGAAAGCCATTCGTTGCGGTGCATCGATTGTAAAACCACATCTCGGCGGCTGCGGCAGCGCGCTTTGTCGCGGTATGGTGAATAATGATTGGGTGCTTTGATTAAGCCTGCCATGATGGCCGCCTCCGAAAGCGTCAATTCCTTTACCGGTTTACCGAAATAAAAATAAGATGCTTCACCGAATCCATTGATGGCAACCGAACCTTTTTGCCCCAGGTAGATTTCATTTAAATAGATTTCTAAAATTTCATTTTTGTCGTATTTCAATTCGATAATAAGCGCCAGGAGAACTTCTTTGAACTTACGCCTGAGGGTTCTGGCAGGTGTCAGAAAATAATTTTTAGCGAGCTGCTGGGTTAAGGTCGAGCCGCCCTGACGGATGGCGCCGTGGCGCAGGTTGGTAATCAGGGCCCTGAGGATGCCGCGGAAATCGACGCCGGAATGCTGAAAGAAACGGTGGTCCTCAGCGGCCAGGACAGCCAGAACCAGATGCTCCGGAACCTGTTCAATCGAGATCAAATGCCGGCGTTCGCGTTCCGGACCAAAAAACTGCATAATTTCCTCTGGTTCCAATTCCAGGATTGGAATTTTGTCACCATTTTCAATCCGGAGTATCGTTTCGATTTTATTGTCACTGGATATGACTCGAACCGGGAAGCCTCCCCTTGTGCGCCACGGTGTTTTTAAATCATTCAGGAAAATATTTATTTCCACAGGCGTAATCTGGAGTTCACCCTTCTTGGATGGCAGGTGATTTACGCGGTGATAGCCCAAATTGATGAGTTTTTTGGTAAAAAAGGTTGGGTCGAAGCGCTGGCCCGGATAGAGGAGGGTCGTATCCGAATAAACCGTGGAAGGGATCTGCCAGCGTCGAGCTGAGAAGCGCTTTTCAACCTGGCTTGAAAGGTACCATCCATAGATGCTTAGGCCCAGACCGGCTAAAACAAAAATGAGCAGTGCGTATTTTAAAAGTTTTTTCAATATACACCTTTATCATAAAAAAAATTCGAAATCCGAATATCGCCTGATTTAATAAAATTGGTCGAAACAAATTCGAATATTAAATGACCCAAATTCAAAAGTTTTGAATTGAACTTATAAGATTTCAGGGCTTATTCCATCCGCGGAGCCCCCAACATATTGATATGAAGGCTAAAATGCTAACAATTGCCGACACAAGTGAAGTTGCGTATATGCCGCTTGCCAGCCAGATAGGGCCACCGATTAAGGCACCCACGACGCGGCCGATGCCGCCGGTTGCCAGATAAGTTGCCATCATGGTTGCCCGTGCAGAGGGCAATAATTCCGTGAAAAGAGACAGACCGGTAACAATCATAAACTCAAATGACAAAAAAATCAGAAATAAACCGACCAGCGCCAGACCCAGGGTCTTACCCAGATAAGGCAGGATGCCGTAGCAGATGATACAAACCGCAAGACCCCCCAATAGCGATCGCTTTAATCCCAGGCGATCGGCCAGTGCAGCCGTCATGGTCTCACCGGCCAATTCGGCAATGCCGATAACGGCTGTTCCGAAGCCCAATGCCACAATGCTTAGACTAAATCGGTTTTCCAGCCAGGCACCATAGACGACAAATAGGTTGTCATTGGCCGCACTGACCAAAAATGAATACAAAAGCGCTCCTAGAGCTGCTCTTTCCCGCAGCAAAGGTCGCCATGCGTCTTTGAACAGCAACAGGGAATGTTCCTGCGGATCTTTTTGCCCGCCTTTTTCAATTAAAATTCTTAAAATCAAGATTCCCAGTAGGCCTAAACCACCCATGACAAAAAAAGGCGATCGCCACCCCAGTCGATCGATGAGAAGTGCAATCGCCGGTATCCCCAGCAATGTGCTTCCAGCCCAGCTAAATTCAAGAAAACCGATGACCAGGCCCCTGCGATGAAACGGAACACGCTCACCGACATAGGCTTGCAGGGCCGGATCAAAAATACTTTTTCCTAAACCAGCCAAAAATAAAGCAATTAGAATCACACCGTAAAAGGGTAAGAAGCCACCCGCAAACATTCCCACGACCAGCAAGGCCATCCCTGTCAGCATCATCAAGCGATACCCCAGACGGTCCGCAACAGGTCCGAACAAAAGACCGAAAACCGCAGTGGCCTGATTTACGGCAATTAATGAAGTAATGGCCGTAAGGGGGACGCCCAGGCCGCGGCTTAATGCCGGAGCAAAGGGATAGACAAATCGGCGCGCCGTATTGAGCACAAGGCGACACAGGGTAGTTACCACTATTGTCAGGATTAGCTGCGTAACAGAGGCTGAGGTCTTATCAGATACATACTTGCGCATTGTAGATTAATCTGCGCTTTGGGTAATCGTCTCAAACTCAGGTGGTTCATGAAGGTGTTTTTTGACATAGCAAAGATTCATCGCTTTAATGATCGCCGGTTTGTATTTTTCCGGAAAGTCCGGTGGCAGCGTGAGTTTCATCCTGATTTTTTCGATCATACGGGTTTTTTTATTGGGTATGAACTCAAGTTCGAGTTTTAATTTTTCAGTTTCGAGCTTGCGCTTTTTGCAAAATTCCAAAGCATATATGCCCGCACAGGCGCCCAGTGAGGCAAAAAACAAAAATGTAGGCGTTGGTGCTGAACCCTCGCCGCCGTCTTTCTCTTTTTGATCGGTTTTGATCGTAAATCCTTTGAAGTGTGCATCGACTTTTTTACCACCCGGAAAACTGATTTCCATCGCCATAAGAGTATCTCCTTCCAAAATAATGTTTTAACATCAAGGTCACTTGCAAGCCCGATCTCAATCCATACACGGTTACTAACCGTGCAAATCCGTGCGAAAACGCTCTGCGAAATTCGATTATATCAAGATGCCAGCAGATACCATAAAACATCGGTGCTTTCAATCTTGTATTGGCATATCTAAATTTTTTATAGATTGTTTATAGAATACTGTAATAATTAAGAATACGATAATAATCACATCCTGTTTATTTGTCTTTCTGTCCATAAAAATTTGATCGAATAAGATATTATTTAAGAAAAAACAACCTTGAGCCGATAATCTCATTATAATCCGCTGAAATGCGTCAACATTCAACTTATTTTACGTTTAGATCAACCGGATAAATCCGAATTTCATTCGCAGAGCGAAAGGAGTTTTCCAAAATGGAACCAAACGAGTTAACGTGTCCGCAATGTGGTCTTGTTAATAATTATCTTTCGGAAGCCTGCGCTCAGTGCGGGATTATTTTTGTGAAAAATTCCGCCACGCAGGCTGCGCAAAATGATCCAGCCATGCAGGCCCAGACCGAGCAAGATGAACAAAAAAGAAAAGCCATGGAAGAGGCCGAGGCGATATTGGAGCAAAATGATCCTGCAGCCGAAAATGCCACGCTTGAGAATGAAACGATTACGAGGCCCGATCCTGCTGAAGATACACTGGAACTGATGATCCCGGCCGAAACCGAGGCTCCGGAAATAAAATCGGAGGCCTCATCTGCAGACGTGACGAAATCAGAAGAGAATCATAAGTCGGAAAATCCGGAAATTGAGATGGAAGCCATTGAGACCTCGATTGAAATGGTCGCCGAACCAACGGATGTTGAAGAGCTCTTTTTATCAGAGGTTCATGCAGACCCATCCCCAGGACCGACAGATTCGGAAACTGTCGAAAAGCCTGTTGGCCCAGCGACCGATACGCAGGCTGCGGCCGGACAGAATGATAAATGGGCTAAATGGAACACCGATGAGTCCGAAAGCAAAGATCAGAAAAAAGACGATAGGGCTCTAACACATCCAAAAACCGAGTCGACGGCCGATACGAAACCGCAAAAAGATCAGAAGGAACAGGCGCCTGAGGCCGCCGAGCCGACCAAAGCGGAAGCCGTTGCAACTGCAGTTGCTGAGCCGGAAAATTTCGATAAGACAACTGCAGATTTTGCCAAGCCCGCTGAGCAAGAGATGTCGGTCTGGGAAAATCCGGTATTCATGGCAGCAGAAAAGACAACAGCCGGAAATGAAACCGGGGCCCCGGCAGGATCTGCGAAAGAACAGGAGGCGGCCGCGAGCCAGGAAGAGGCTCTAAAAAAACAACAGGAGATCCAGGTGAGGGAAGCCCTGAAAAAGCAGCGGGAAACTCAGGCCAAGGCCGAAGCCTTAAAAAAAGAAAAGGCGGCCCAGGCCAAAGCAGCGGCTTTAAAAAAGAAAAAGTTGGACCGGGTTAAAGCCGAAGCGTTAAAAAAACAAAAAGTGGCTCAAGCCAAAGCAGAGGCGCTGAAGAAAAGGAAGGAAGCACAGGCCAAAGTGAAATCTGTCAAAGAACAGAAGACGGCCCAAGCCAGGGTGGAGGCGTTGAAAAAGCAGAAAGAAGCCCAGGCGATAGCCGAAGCATCCGCCCGGGAAATGCAGGTCGCCAGTAGCAGTGTTCAAGAAGCTGGACCTCAAACAACCGGGGAAGGTTTGAACATGCATGCGAAATTGTTGGGCTTGCTCAAAAGATACAAAGGCAAGGCGATCGGGATCAACTACGATAATTCTGCTGAAATTAAGGAAGCAGAGTTGATCGAGGCCAATGAAGAATTTTTCAGTGTGATGGTCAAAGATAAAAAGCTACAGTATAGTTATCCGTTAAAGAGTATTTTAACGATCATCGAGGGGCAGGAAGGGGTTGAAACCGGCCAGGATGACAAAAAAATAAAATTTGATGCTGTTATCAAGGTGTATCCCCTCGTATCATTTTAGAAGTGGTTTTGAAACCACTTCTAATATAAGTTCTGTCTGAAATTAGCAAAAGTGCCTAAGGCTGAGAAATAGATGATGCGCTTTCCAGTTTTAGGCGCTTTTTTATTGGTTCCTACCCCAATTGATTTTCTTGTCTTTTTATGTAAATCTAGACTGGATTCAAATCTTCCACTTTTACGGATTTTTTTCAACACTCAATAACCCTTTTAAAACATGTTGGTGGATCCTTATGAGATATCCTATGATTAATTCCAAATTGTTTGCTCGCAACAGGCAGCGCTTTTGCAAACAACTGAAACCGAATTCTATTGCGGTGTTTAATTCCAATGACTTCATGCCGACCAGCGCCGATGGAACGCACCCGTTTATCCAGCAGACCGATATCTTTTATTTGAGTGGAATCGATCAGGAAGAAACCATATTGGTTATTTGTCCGGATACCCCTGAACAGAAGCAAAAAGAAATCCTGTTTTTAAAGGAAACCAACGAGAAGATTGCTACCTGGGAAGGGCAAAAACACACCAAGGCGCAAGCACGGGAGATATCCGGAATTAAGACGATTCACTGGACTTCAGAGCTTAATACGATTTTGCGGCCCCTGGTTGTTCAGTCTGAGAATGTCTATTTAAACACCAATGAACATCTGCGGGCAGCGGTTGCCGTGGAGACGCGCGACATGCGCTTTCTCAAATGGTTCCGGCAGATCTTTCCGTTGCATAACTATGAGCGCCTGGCACCTATTATGAGCGATTTGCGCGCAGTTAAATCCCCTCTGGAAATCGAATTGATTAAAGAGGCCTGCGGCATAACAGAGAAAGCATTCCGGCGTCTGCTCGGTTTCATCAAGCCCGGGGTGTGGGAATATGAGATCGAAGCCGAGATCATGTATGCGTTTATGCGCAATCGCTCCCGGGGCCCGGCTTTTGAAACAATCGTGGCGTCAGGAAGCGACTCCTGCACTTTGCATTACGTCAAAAATGATAAAAAATGCAAAGACGGAGATCTGGTACTCATAGATTTCGGCGCTGAATATGCGAACTATGCCTCTGATGTGACCCGAACGGTTCCGGTCAACGGCAAGTTTTCGAAAAGACAAAAAGAACTATACAATGCCGTCTTAAGAATTCAAAAGGCAGCCATTAAAATGCTTAAACCGGGGAACACGCTTGAAAAATGTCAAAAGGACGTGGCCAGATTAATGGAGGCGGAGCTGATTCGTCTAGAGGTGTTGAAAAAAACAGATGTTAAAAAACAATCCGAGGATGCGCCGCTTTATAAAAAATTCTTTCCCCACGGCACCTCACATCATCTTGGACTGGACGTGCACGATTATGGTGACAAGTATCGCAAATTTGAATCCGGGATGGTTCTTACCTGTGAACCCGGGATTTATATCCGGGATGAGGAGATCGGGGTTCGAATTGAAAATGACATTTTAATCACAAAGGACGGGCCCGTTGATTTGACCGAAACCATCCCGCGAGAAGCGGAAGAAATTGAAGAATCAATGAATTAATAAAAAAGCATTTTTTGGGCGCATCTTTGAACCTTCAAGATTTAAGGGATGCTATCTGTTTTCTAGCCAGGTGATCGGCGCTGCGGATGGGTTCAGGGAGGCGATAGCCGCGACAGGATTTTAAAATAATCTGGATACTGTCGTTTAAATCCATTAGATGCCCGATGGATGCGAATACGGGCTTTACCGCCGCGCGGGTGCGCACCACTGCTCCGATTGTTTCATCTCCGTCGGTCAGGTATGAGATGCTGCCTCTGGTGCGTTGCGGTTCTTGATAATCTCCGACTAGTATTTTTTTAGCGCATCCGATGGATGGGATATCGGTCAGCAGGCCGATATGGCTGGCAATACCGAATCGGCGCGGATGCGCGATTCCCTGACCATCAACCATTAGCAGATCAGGTGGTGATTTCAGTTTGCCCAACGCTTCCAGAATCACCGGTCCTTCTCGAAATGCAAGCATCCCGGGAACATAGGAAAACG
>JASFGM010000084.1:0-8239 GCA_050123755.1 Desulfobacterales bacterium | reverse complement strand
CTGACAGGTATACAAGCTGATTGTTCGGACCAAATGCTCGATCTTGAATCACCAGAGGAACATCATACTCACCATCGGGCAAACCCGCAGCTTGCTCTTCATCATCAGATACTAAAAAGAGGCCTGCCAGTCCTCGATAAACCTGTGGCCCGGTTATCCCGTGAGGATGGGGATGATACCAATAGGTGCCGGCCCTGTTTTTGATCTCGAATTCGTACAGGTATGATTGCCCTTGTGGAATAACATGGCGCGGATGCCCGTCCATAATCGCGGGTACATGAAGACCATGCCAATGAATAATGGATTCTTCAGGAATTGAGTTGGCGAAACGAATCCGAATTTTCTCTCCCTGCCACGCTTTTATGATCGGACCAAGATAGCTCCCTGGGATTTCGATCACCCGGTTTTTATCACCTTTGTGGATAATTGCATGATACCGCCATATCTGTGTGGATCTACCTGGAAAGACGGCAACCTCATCAGGTTGTGCAATCAGAGAAATGTCAAGGTCGGGGATAAATTCTGTTTCTGGAATCATCTCTGGGTTTTGCCTTGCTTCTGAACTATTTAAAAGTGGCCCGAACCCGGTAGTCATCAAGCCCAATGCACTATAACCGGCCAGCTTGAGAAAATGCCTTCTGCTATTTCCGTTTGGAAACCCCGTTGTCATATTTCGGTTTTTCATCAATAAAACCTTTTCGCATCATTGAAGTAAATCTTTTTTCATGGATTCAAATTCATCACGGTTGATTTCCCCTCTGGCATAGCGCTCCTTTAGAATATCCATTGCTTTAGAACCTGTGCTAACAACAGAATGCGCTTTACCGCTCGTATTCTGAATCAGCCATCTAATCAGCAAAACTAACCCAACTATAATTAGACCCCAAAAAATAATCATAAATATCATGCCGAACCATCCCATTCCCCAGTCTCCCATCATCCATCGCCCCATGTGCCAGTCACTGTAACTGCCTGGTTGGGCCAATGCAGGGGTTGTACCAAAGAACAGTAGGACCAGCAGAGACACAAACTCAATTGCCTTTGCCAGAATATAATTCAATTCTTTTTTAATCATTTTAATCATGAAAGGCTCCGCTGCTGTAAACTGCCAAACTTGCGATATCAAAAGGAACGGGGCGACCCTCGAATGGCCGCCTCATCCAAAATGTGCTCACAGCGGCATTTTTTAGTACCAACAGCTACTCCCTCCGCGGGGGCCGTAGCCCATCATCGGACCGCCACCGATAAACCCACGGCCAGCGTCGGGATTCAATTTTCTCATTTCGATCATATGATCGATGCGCTTCTGATCCAGCTTAGACTGAAGCTCGGAAATTTCTTTCTGCAGACCAGATGCTTTGGAGGCATCCGGCTCACTTTTAGCCAGCTCGTTTTGCAGTTCACGTTCTTTCTCATACAGAGTGGACCTCAAATCCTGGGTCTCTGTGAAGAACGCCTCTCTTTGCTGTTCCCACTGCTTGTATTCCTCTTTGCTCATTTGATCATCATATCTTTGGCCGTAATCCCCTCGATGATGCCAACCCGGACCATGGTGACCCCAACCGCCACCCCAGCCCCATCCGGGGCCATGGGCAAAAGCGGAAACCGCTGCAACGGATACAAAAAGTGCTATACCCGCAAATATTAAAGTGTTTCGCTTCATTTTTACCTCCTACTGGTGGTTTTTTGTTTCAAACAAGATCTAGCTTTGTATTGAGCAAATACTATGCCACCTTGTAGTATATAACCATAACCATCTAAAATTAGATGTAAAGTTTGATTCTGAGAAGATTCTTCTAATAGATCAAAATGGAGGCTGGTGGATACAAAATATGCAGATTGAATTTTAAAAAGAAGGGAATGGGTAAATATTATCCAGGTGATCTAATCACTCGCCATTCAAGGTCCCCGGTATCTGAAATCTAGGTCGAGTTAAATGACGCCCAAGCTGTTTACAAGTCCTCCCAATATTCCAGCTATGATGGCCATTAAAATTTTCATAAACCAGTTCCTTCAATAAATATCGTGCTTATGCCTATCTTATGACCTCGCATCAATGATTTCAGAGTTAGTGGCATTTCATCGGTTTTCCACCGGTCGCTTTATTAAGCTTGGCCATGTATCGGCCCCACCATCCTTTAGGTTTGTCACATTCCGGCACAAGAAACTTTTTTGGATTTTCTACAAAAGATTTACGACAGCTTTCAGCACAAAAATAATATTTCTGACCTTCAAAGGTAGTCATTAATGCTGTCGACTTAGGAATTATAGACATTCCACATACTGGGTCTGTTATGGATTCCACTGATTTCGATAGTTTCATAATTAAATCTCCATTGCATGCATCTTAATACAATTGAAAGCTTCAGCTAGCCTCTAAGGTATGAGAAGCGATTATTTGAAGCTTCTAACTTAACGTAACTATTGGTTATGAAGTAGCAAGCATTTGCGCAAATATTTATCATAGAACGACGGCTTACATCTAATAAATATGATATTTCACTGGTTATTTTTTACCCAATATTAATTTCTGGAAGGAATAAATTGTATATATTTTATCTATCCGGGTTGTGTAAGTGACAGAAGGCGTTAATTTCTTATTGGGTGCGCATAAACCACTCGTTAAAAAAGTAATGATATTTATTAGTTAAACAAAAAAATGCAGCACATAGAAAATCTGGCACAAGGCTTGCCTATGATTTAAGTACAAAATCAATTTAATGGAACACAATCTTTATAATGAGTAAATATCTATGAATTTAGGAAAAGCATTAAATGTCAGCTTAACGGCAAGCTTGGTTGCAATTTTTGGTCTTTCTCCACTGACAACTGTCCAGGCACAACGGGGAAGATATGAAGGCTGGCAAATGGGTCCGGGCATGATGATCAGTTAGGGAATTGGTTGGTTTGGGGGATTTTTTATGATTGTTTTCTGGATTCTTGTAATTATTGGACTTATATTCATGATCAAATGGCTGATACAGATGAATAAAGGAAGAGAAGACGGTGAGAGAGACTCTCGCGCTGTCGAGATCTTAAAAGATTGCTATATTAAAGGCGAAATTGATAAATCTCAATTTGAGACTATGGAGGCGGATTTGAGGCATTAATCTAAAAATTAGTATATATTATCTCAATCGTACAAAGCTTCACCCATCTGCTATTCTTTTCTCAATTAGTTTCCGAATCATCCATTTTTACACATTGGTTTCATTCATCTTTCTAACATTAATATTGAAATGATCCTTAATGGAGAAAACTATCATGTCATTAAAAAATATTGAGAACATGAATTTATTTTTGGCCATCTTTTTTTTGCTGGTACTTTTTTTAGTTTTTACACCAATAGCATTCAGCCACGGAGGCAAACATGCTCCAGAGGAATTTACGCACTTGCAAGCGTTGAAAAAGGCAACGAAGCTCTATGATAAACTGATCGAGAAAGGAAAATTGGATCAAAGCTGGGAAAATAAGCTATCCCAGGTTGACGTATTCAAACGAGGAACAGACGATAAGTATGAAATCGTGGTGTCCTTTGAGCGGACAGAAGGAGATCCAAAAATCGCCTACATCTTCTTTAACACCAGTGGTAAGTATGTTGGATCTAATTTTACCGGAGAATAGATCGATAAGAAAATATGGATTTGAAAAAAACTTTTCAGAGCATGATTGGTCAGTGAAATTTTTTCTGCTGGATTTGCGGGCTCTTAACTGATCAGGAGACTTATTATGAGTAACAACAAGGTATCGAGTGGAATTCAGCGGTGGCCCACCTTGGCCCAATTTCCTATGCCAGCAAAAGCGTTGGTCAGCATAGTTATCTTAACGATGGCTATTGCCATGGCCGGTGCTTTGGGTCAAATCATTGTTCACGACATCATTCCCACATTTTTTTCGGGGCAACAAACAGGAGAACATCTCGATAAATCTGAAAAGTCTGACCAACACGCGTCAAAAGAGAGTGATCTTAACTCATCCGGCAGGGGGGATCTTTTCTCCGAAGAATCTGTCCAGGCTTTAACTCCCAAAGAAAAGCCTTTGTATCAAACCGAACAATTCGTCTGGACATTAAAATGGACCCATATTCATCTTTTTGGGATGAACATGATTTTTATATTTATGGGTGCCATAACTCTTTTTCTAAATTTCAGTATCAAGACACGAACCTGGCTGGTTATCTTGCCATTTATCGGTGTTTTGGTAGATATCTCGGCCGTTTGGTTGAAAGGCTATATTTCACCAGTATTTTTTTGGCTCCATATACCGGGCGGTGGTTTATTTGGGATCGTATTCGCAATTCTAGCGGTCCGGGCATTTTGGGAAATGTATGGTACTCGAAAAAATTACGCACAGCATTAACCGAAAATTTCAAAAGAGCGAAAAAAATCAACCTGCCCTAATTTATAGCTTTATTATGTGAAATAAAGGGATTACAACGATGAAGAACTTAAATCTTAGAGCATACGGGATTTCTTTAATACCAATAATGTCCTTTCTTTTATTCGCTTGTGCGAGTGAACCGGTCAAGTTCGATTTGGCGGCCAGCCACCCGGCGAATTCACATTCTCAGGAAACTGCATTCATTCCTCCGCCGAATCCATTTCAAAATAATATCCCAATGGTCGAGCATGAAGCGGAGAAAAGTTCTTCAATGACTCATGAAAAACAACAAACCGTGCATCAACATCAAATGAGTCCCGCGATGGGACATGAGTCCATGCCATCTCAAGGCTCTGAAGAACAAAATCCTGAACATCAACATAAGGAGCACAGTCAATGATTTTCAGTAACCGTTTCATGAGTTTTATTATATTTGTGGCCCTGTTGATTGCAGGATGTGCCCAGGTGCCAAAAGATGCCGGCTTTAATGATGTGAAAGATCTTGTCGGGCAACGCGTTGATTACAACATACATTGGAATCAACAAACCGAAGCTGACCGGGAGGTTGAAAAAGCCGTCGAAGAGCTGCTTAAAGAGGAGTTGACACCAGAAGCATCTGTTCAAATTGCTTTGCTCAACAACCCGAGCTTACAGGCAATTTATGAGGAATTGGGCATTACACAGGCGGATGTGGTTGAAGCGGGACTACTTGAAAATCCGGTGATATTCGGCCAGGCACGCTTTGCGAATAAATCCGAAGAATCGACCAATTATGAATTTGGAATTACGCAAAATTTTTTAAATATCCTGATGCAGCCTGCCCGCAAAAGACTTTCCTCGATCCGCTTTGAGCAGGTCAAACTGCACGTTGCAGACGAGGTAATTCGAATGGTCGCCGAAGTAAGAAAATCTTATTTCTCGGCACTCGCTGCCAAACAAATCAGGGATTTGAGAGATGAGATTACCCTTGCAGCCGGGAACACCTTCGAATTGGCGCAACGTTTACATTCTGCCGGCAACATCAGCGATCTTCAACTGACCACTGAAAATGCGCATTTTGAACAATCGAGGCTGGAATTAGCAAGGAGCGAAACAGCCTTGCTTGATGCACGCGAACAGCTGACACGTTTAATGGGGTTGTGGGGATCGCAGACCAATTGGCGCCTGCCGGAACAATTACCGGATGTGCCGTCAGATGAATTTCCGCTGGAACAGTTGGAGTCGATGGCCATCGAAAACCGACTCGATCTGGCGGCTGAAAGAAAAGCGGTCGAAGCCCTGGCACAGGCTCTGGGTATTACCATCGACTGGCGCTGGGTGGGACATGTAGAAGTCGGTATCAGCACCGAGCGGGAAACCGACCGAACCTGGGTCACCGGACCTTCACTGGCAATCGAGCTGCCGATATTTAATCAACGCCAGGCGAACATCGCCCGGTTGGAGGCGCAGCTTCGTCGCAGCCAAAAACGGCTGACAGCTCAGTCAATAGAGATTCGTTCAGAAGTGCGTGCTTTAAGGAATCGTCTGATTATGCAACGAAATTTAGTCGATCATTACCGCCGCACTGTTTTACCGCTTAGAGAACAAATTGTCGCTCTTACGCTTAAAAATTATAACTACATGCTGACAGGCGCGTTTGATTTGCTGATGGCCAAACAACAGGAGTTTGAAGCCTATCAAAAGTATCTGGAAGCCATCAGAGATTACTGGATTATCCGTGCTGACATGCAAAGATCTCTGGGCGGCCGCCTTCCGGGCCACATGCATAGCAGACAAAATTTTCAAACGGAAACGGTCGCTGAAAGTAAAATGAATTAAAACAGAAAAAAGCTGGTTTACGAAAGGAGTAAACACATATGCTGACAAGACGTCAAATCCTTATTTCTGCGTTAACCTCCTTTGCCGGAGGCGCATTGCTGAAAAAAGCCAAGGCAGCCTCTATAAAAAATGAGGATCATACGCATACCAAGCCATCGTCCAAACATCAAAGCGGAACCCATTACACACCGGTGGTGACACCTAATGGCAACACACTGCCGTATAAAATGAAAAATGGGGTTAAAGAGTTTCATCTGATTGCCGAGCCCGTCGAACGTGAATTTGCACCTGGCATGAAAGTCAAATGCTGGGGATACAATGGCCAGACGCCTGGCCCGACCATCGAGGCAGTCGAAGGAGACCGGGTTCGCATTTTAGTCACCAACAAACTACCTGAACACACCACCATCCATTGGCACGGCATCTTTTTACCCAATGGCATGGATGGGGTTGGCGGACTAAATCAGCCCCATATCAAACCCGGCGAAACCTATGTATATGAATTTACGCTCAAGCAAAACGGCACGTTTATGTACCACCCGCATGCAGATGAAATGGTTCAGCTGGCTGTGGGCATGATGGGATTTTTCATCGTTCATCCCCAAAAACCGGAAAATCCGCGAATTGATCGTGATTTTGCCATCATGCTGCATCAGTGGGCCATTCATCCCGGGACTTATCGTCCGGACCCTGCCGTGATGCTGGATTTCAACATTTTTTCGTTCAACAGCAAGGTGTTTCCGGCCATCGACCATCTGGTGGTAAAAACCAATGATCTTGTGCGCATCCGGATAGCCAATCTCAGTATGAATGAACACCCGATTCATATCCACGGGCACGCATATCGTATCACCGCAACGGACGGCGGCAAGATACCAGAGGCCGGGCAGTGGCCGGAGACGACTGTACTGGTTCCGGTGGGCTCAACCCGTGACGTTGAATTCATCGCCGATGCACCGGGGGATTGGGCCTTTCACTGCCACAAATCCCACCATACGATGAACGCGATGGGGCATGACATCCCCAATACACTCGGCGCAAATCAGAAGGGCTTGGAGGAGAAAATCCGTAAAATGATACCGGGATATATGGCCATGGGTGAGACTGGAATGGCAGAACATGCCGATCATGTCGATCACATGCAGGGTCCTAAAAATACCTTGCCGATGATGATGGGCAAAGGTCCGTTTGGCAATATTGAAATGGGTGGAATGTTCACTGTTGTCAAAGTGAGGGATCACCTCAAATCATATGATAAAGATCCTGGTTGGTATAAACATCCCGAAGGGACAGTAGCATATCGAGTGAATAGAGCCTGATACGCGGCTTTTTCAAAAATGTTTAACAAAAGAACCGATGGCTTTTCTTTGGTTTAGAAATTTATTCCTGAAGCCCCAAGCGCAATCCTTGGAGAATTGCATCTTTCCACTTGCAGAACAGATCGGTGCCTGGCAAAAAGCCAATCGAAAAATGAGCTGGGGAATCATGAAAACCGAATTTGAGAGGGTTGAAGCATCATCACCGCCAGCGCTTACAAAAGACGATCGGGTATGGGGTTTTAACGGTTTAGTGCTTTTTTATGGTTTCGGAGATGACGGTCAGAGCAATTCGGATGCGGTTGTTTCCGGAAAGATTGCCTGGGAATATGCTGGAAAGAAAAGAAAAAGTGACATCTGGCAGTGTGAATATATTAATTTCAGTAAACCAGAGGATATTCGTCTCAGACCCGGAGCACCGCCTCGACCCAAAGGCTTTTATTATGCCAAGATAAACTCCGGAAAAAGAAATATAAACTTGACTGTAGCTCAGGTACGCAAAAAATTGGCTTCTGATACCGGATGGGGCCCTGAAGGATTTCAGTTTTTAGCGATCACCCATCCCCATTTTGCGGACCTGATGAATCAGCGAAAAATTCCTTTTATGGCTCTTGCCGATTATGATGTTGCGCCCTACGGTTACAATGACTTTTTTGATGCACCCCAGCTTTTTTGCGGTAACAAAAAACTCGGGCTCGGTATCGGTAATATAGATCGCAACTATC
>JASFGM010000083.1:0-8270 GCA_050123755.1 Desulfobacterales bacterium | reverse complement strand
CAGAAACCTTTAAAGAACTTAACTGCACAAAATATACCACGCGACTTTTTTAGCATTTTTATGGGACAATGACCATCCCTACGCAAGAAAAGAGCCCAAAAACCACGAAAAGTTGATTGCATTATTTTAAATCTATGATAATAATGTGTCGGATTTTTCTGACCTTCACTGACAATCCGGATTGTGCGTCTAATGTAGGTTTACCAGCATTTACCGAACGGTTTGCGATCGTTTTCAACGCTCAAGGCATCTGCCTTTTTTGAATTGAATGCTTTCAGAGCGTCCTAATATATTGCCCTATGGGCACCCACCCACAAGAAAGGAGGAGATTCGATGCAAAAAATCAGAGGAAAATTCAAATTAGCTGTGATGGTAATCGTTGCCGTGGGTCTGATGACCGGTTGTGCGTATACCACAAAGGACCTGAATGAACAGCTCGTTATGGCCACCGTCTGGACCCAGACCTCGGCTGAATACCGTGCCCTATGCTATCAGTCCTTTAACCTGGCCAAGATGAACCTCGATGCTGTTCTGGCTTCCTATTCGGGACCCAAACCCGTGGCCATTATCGTCGATGCTGATGAAACCGTAATTGACAACTCGGCCTATGAGGCCTGGCTTATTGGCCAGGATTTTGGATATTCCTCCAAAACCTGGACTCCCTGGATGGCGGCGGCCGAGGCCAAAGCGATTCCGGGCGCTGCGGAGTTCCTAAATTACTGCAATGGAAGGGGCGTCGAAGTTTTTTATGTCACCAACCGCAAAATGGTCGGGTATGAAGGTACCGAAAAGAATCTTAAGGCACTGGGTTTTCCCAATGTGGACAAAAAGCACCTTCTGGTGCGCACCAAATCCAGTGACAAACAAGCGCGCCGGGATATCGTCGCAAAGGATTATAAGGTTGCCCTACTGTTGGGCGATAACCTCAATGACTTTCTCAGTGTTTTTGCTAAAAAATCAATTGCCGAGCGCTTTGCCGAAACCGATAAAGTCAAGGATGAGTGGGGCAAAATGTTCATTGTGTTTCCAAATGCAATGTATGGCGAATGGGAAGGGTCCGTTTATAAGGGCAACTGGGGTTCCAGCGCAGCTGAAAAGGACCAGATGAGAAAAGACAGTCTCGAACGTTGGGATTATAAGCCATAGCACACCGCAATGGCAGCAGACAGCGCTTTAATACCAAAGGCAAAACCTGACCATTCAAATCCATAAAAAATCAGAGGCCGCGCTCTGTGAGCACGGCCTCTTTATATCTTAAATGGCCTGAGCCATCTATTATAAACCTGGGCATTATCCACTTACATCCCCATTATTCCATTTTCCCCATCATTCTCTCCGAGCCGGAGGCCATTATTCCATTTAGGTTAATCTCTTAGAAAACCAAACCCTCTTTGTGAAATCAACCAGCCCTTTTAAATCCCTGGTTTTACGCTTTAAGATACTTGCCCACCAGCAGTTCAAGCTTTTTTCGGGTTTTCGGCGGTATGGCGCCAGCTTCGGTCATAATGGCATTTTTCAAGGCCTGGGCACATATACATTTTCGCGCTGCTGATATTTTCGGCACCACCGTCCGGATGATCTTCTTTGCCAGGGAGATGTTTTTTTTCAGGTTTTGGACCACGGTTTCCACGTTTACCTCGGATTCTTCGGCATGCCAGCAGTCAAAATCGGTAACCATGGCCATGGCGGCATAACAGATTTCAGCCTCCCGGGCCAGCTTGGCTTCTTGAAGGCTGGTCATGCCGATGATGTCCATCCCCCATTGACGGTACACATTCGATTCGGCCCGGGTGGAAAAGGCCGGCCCTTCGATGCACAGCAAGGTTCCGCCTTGGTGGATAGAGGCACCGACTTGCGTCCCGCCCTTATAAATCAGTTGCGCAAGATCCGGACACACCGGATCGCCAAAGGCGATATGGGCCACCAGCCCGTTGCCGAAAAAGGTGCTGTGGCGCGCTTTGGTGCAGTCGAAAAATTGATCGGGAATAACGATATCCAGCGGGCGGATGTTCTCTTTTAGGCTTCCAACTGCGGTAACCGAGATAAGATGCGCAACGCCCAGCATTTTAAATCCGTAAATATTGGCCCGGAAATTAAGCTCCGAAGGACTTCGGCGATGACCCTGGCCGTGCCTGGAAAGAAAGGCAACCCGGATACCTTCCAATGTGCCAATAATATAGGCGTCCGATGGGCTACCAAAGGGTGTCTCCATTGAGATGTGCTCAACATCAATTAATTCTTCCATCTCGTATAACCCGCTGCCACCGATAATACCGATTCTGATATTCTGATTCATGATGAACCTCTAAGCTCTGTTTTATGTATTTCAATCGTGACAGATAAAACGATGATTATTGAATTTTGCGAGGATGTCAATGGCGGGAGTTGAATTGACGTAAGCGGCCGTATCAAAATGAAAATGATTTGCTGGAATTCGACTCCCTTCACCCGTTTCAAACAGATTGCTCGCAAACCAGCTGGTAATCATGGCGCAACACCATAATAAGGACAATCCAGATAACACAAATACTGACGGTAAACCAGCTGAGCTGAGGCAAACTGACAGCAAATGGTAACCACTGGGTAAACAGCAAAATTAAGATCGACCCGGCGACTTTAAACAAACGATACCCGAACATGTCAATCCAGGCTTTGGCCTGGTATATTAAAATAGAATCCACAGGCACGTACAGCAATTCTTTGGATGCGCGGTTGATAGAATACGACATTGCGCGATCGCTGATTTTGGTCCCTGCGGCGAAAAATAATGTGGATTGAAAAAAGAAACACCATGAAAAAACCCAGATCATCAGCGGTTGCACCAGCAGCCCGGCAATCGCTCCCAAATAGCGATGGACAAGCGGGGTAATGCCCATATTTACCGCAACGGACACCGCTCCCAGAACGGCGAAAAACAACGACAAAAATGCGGTCCGGGCTTCGCGCTCCGGGTAGGAAGCTTCAACGCTGTTTAAAAATTGATACTCAACTAAGGGTGATGCCAGTTGCGCCAGCAGCAAAATGGCGGCAATCAGGAGCAAATAGCGGCTATGACGCAGGATCCGCCATCCGCCGCCGCTGGGCTCGATGATTCGAACAACGTGGTCGACTTCACAAAAAATTCCGGCTCGCCCCATGATCCAGGTCAGCACAAAGATGATCGCTATAATTGCGGCAGCGGTTAACAGTAAATCCGGTGTTTGCAAAGGCGTGTGTTTGATAAACATGGCCGACACCCAGCCGCCGAGGACGCCGCCGACCAATCCGCCGGTACCGACAAAACCGTACCAGGATTTGCCTTCCTGGGTGGTATAAATCGAATTCGTAAGACTCCAGAATTGTTCAATTAAAACAACCCCCAAAATATCAACAAAGATGTAAAAACCGGCTGCGGCAATGGGTCCCGGATAATTCAATAATATGCGAAAAACAACGAGTAGGGCGCTTACCACCAGGCAGGTACCCAGGACGACATTGATTCGGCTGCGGCGTTCGACCAGGCGGTGATAAAACGCAATGAAGATGCCCATCGTTAAGGCTGTGGCGATCCATATATAGGGCAGCTGTTGGGCGCCTAAAGATTCAATAAAGAGCGACCGACTGGCCGGTTTGAGCTGATACAAGGCCATGATGATAAGAAAAAAATTAACAAATAGGAATAACGCTCTGAATCCAAGCTTACGAAGGGCAATATATCTGGCCTTACATTCCGCAATGATGTCAATATCTGAAACTTTCACTTGCAATTCCCGAGATATTAGTAATAATAATAGTTATGAATAAGGCTATATATTTGTTCGTACTGCTAATTACCACCCTTTTTTTCGTCGGTCCGGCAAGTACCCAATCCGATGATCCGTCCCTGGGTGAAACCTGCGATCCGAGGCTACAAAAGGCGCTGGTAACGCGTTTAGGTTCTCTGCACCTCCAAAGTGCGACCGAGCGTAAACAACTCAGCGTTGTCGTAGTCGATATCACCGACACGTCCGCGCCCAGGATGGCTTATGTTAATCCGAATGAGATGATGTATGCCGCCAGCTTGCCAAAGATCGCCATCCTTCTGGGTGCCTTTGAAAAAATCGCCGACGGTGAAATGGAGCTCAATGACGAAACGCTTGAAAAACTCAAACGCATGATCCGTCATTCTTCCAACTCGGCGGCAACTGAGATCCTGCATCGCGTCGGAATGGAGTATCTGGCCGAGCTGCTGCAATCGCCCCGCTACCGGCTGTATGACCCCCAAAGAAACGGCGGTCTCTGGGTCGGTAGAGACTATGCCAAGGCGCCTACCTGGAAACGGGATCCGCTTCACAATCTTTCCCACGGCGCCACTGCCCTGCAGGTGGCCCGCTTTTATTACCTGCTGGAAACCGGCCAGCTGGTTTCTCCCGAACTCAGCATGCTGATGAAATCGATTCTTGCCGATCCGGCCCATGAGCACAAGTTTGTCAAAGGACTTAAGGACATTCAACCGGATTCAGAGATTTATCGAAAATCCGGTACATGGGGGCCCTATCATTCGGACAGTGCCATTGTCGAGCATCATGGCCGCCGGTATATTGCCGTGGCACTGGCCAAAAGCGCCAAAGGTGAACGCTGGCTCCAGGAACTGATTGTGGCCCTTGACAGCATCATTTGCCCGCCAGGGATCCATTCGAACTAGAACCCCTCTTAAAAATGCATTAACGCTCAATAGCTGCGTTACCGGCCTCCTCAAAATGCTCACATACTATCATGTATGCCGGGAACAACGACTGTTTCGTCGGCCAGCGCCTTACTCTTGAGCGTGATGTGATCTACTATTTTTGAGATGGGTTCTTCATTCTAATACCGTGGTAAGCCTCCAGCATACGATGCAGATGTGTCGCCAGGGCCTGATGCACGACCGCTGAATTTTTTCGCAACACATTCGACATCAGCACCACCATGTAAAAAAGCTTCCGATCGGCCGCCGGAGACTCGATGATGGCCACCGAATTCAGCATATTTTTGACATTGCCCTGATATTTGCGGCACTTAAAATCAGCTTCGGTTTTGCATTTATACAACGACCCGGACTTAAAATAGACGGCCGATTTGGCCAGCGCCGGCGAAGATGCATAACGAATGCGCCGCTGGGTCATATAAAGCAGTCGCTTGATCTCGCGGCTGGAAAAGGCATCCACCAGTTTGCCCTGTTCGAGTTTAATCAGCCAGCGCAGTAATTCCTGCGGACTGGCATAACTGGAGGTTCCCGGCACCAGCCTTTTGCCCTGCCGCGTAAAAAATGAACCCTGACGCAGCTGCTCTAAATCCAATCCATTGCGAACCACCGGATCCTGTAATGCCCGTACCAGCAGCGCTGATAATTCTTTTGGCGGCGTAGTTTTAAAAAATTGCTGTATCTGCACATCGCCCACCGGATACGCCGGACCAAAATAGACCAGCAGCATAAGTTCCCGCATGACCATACTGGCCGCGGCATTGGAGCTGGCCGAAAGCATCCAGTCCAGATAGGTCCACAGGCTGGCGCGATCGCCAATCTGAATTTTTCGATAGCGCACGCGCGCTTGCCCCGGTTCCCAGAAGGGAACCACGTGATGATCCGACTTGATAAATTCATCGGCAGTGACTACCGTATTTCGCAAAACACTTTCGCGCGACTCCATATCATCCGGATAAATGTCGGCTAGGGCTTGAAACAAACCGAGGGCGATCATTATCTTACCGATACTGCCGGGATTGGCCCGAAGGGTGCTCTGATGACCGGCGTAACGGGGCTGTTGAAGGTTTGTCAGATCCAGCACCGCCACGGCATATCGATCCGCCTCGGCGCCAAGTAATTCTTGCACTTTAGCCGTAAATTCAGGGTCAGATGCCGGAATCTTAAAATCCGTTTGTTCCATCATCCGCAGATCCACCTGAGCGGACATCAGCAGCGCCCCGGGGGGCTGTAGGGGTGCGCGAACTTTGCCCTCCATGGCCAGCCGGTAGGCCTCCAAGCGTGCAATGCCGGTATAGGCGTAACCGTCCAGCGGATATGACCAGCTGAGGGATGCAAGCATCACACCGACGACCAAAACACCACCGCATATAAGCTGTTTCATTGCCGCTCCTCTGGCGGAATTTCATCCAAGTTCACGATCTTAGAATGGTTCTGCTTTAAGCGATCATCCAGGCCGTTCAACAGAATATTTTTCCGGGCCTTAATGCTGTCTAAAAAAGGTCGGATTTGAAATAGCATCAATCGATTTTGATAAAAACCAAACTCTATATCCGCCGGAACCGGGCGGCCGTGAATTTCCCGCAGCTTGGGAAAGCGCCTGGGCGCAGAATCTGCAAATTCCATTAAAAGTTTAATTTCAGTCTCATTTAAAACTGCCTCCGCCCCGCTGGCCCGAACCTTGGATATCCCGCCTTCACTCGATAAAACGCGCTTATAGGGCTCGGTTGCATGGCCCATAAGACGAACCTCTCCGCTTTGGGTGTTAATTCGCAATTCCTCTGCGGTTTGACCGGATACCGCCCCGCCCACCCCTTCGCTGACGGCAATCGTCAACCGGCCGGGCTCGCCGCTGTCGACATCTGCGGTAATCATAACACCGGACTTTTCGGCCGGTACACTTTTCATCAGCAGCACCGATGCGTAAACATGTTCCGGGCTTTCCATATAGGCCTGACGCCATCGAAAGGCCCGCTCGCTAAAGGGCGAGGCCCACACGCGCGCAATCGCGCCGATCACATTTTCAAAACCGACCACATGGGGTACCGTCAGATTGAGCCCGGCGCCGGTAAATCCCGGCAGATCTTCCACATTGGTATCACTGCGAACAAAGACACCGTAAGTTCCATCCGGTCCGAAGGTTTTTTCCATCGCCATGCGCAGTTGCTCTCTAAATTCTTCTCCCGGATCCGCGTTTACAATCCAGGTATGCATCTGCTTTAAAAAGCGTCGCGTAATTTGATCCTGTCTTTTGGAATCTCCCTCCAGCCGAAGGATGATTTTATACTGATCCTGCATCCAGCGAAAAGCGCTGGGCCCGCCCGGTTCTATGGGCTTTTCCAGCAAGACCCGGAAACGTCCGAAGGGAATCACCAGGCCGTCGGCGACGGCTTCCGGGAAAAATCGTTTGAGTTCACCCAGATTGGCGGCTTTAGGGCCGCAAATCTTTCCAGAGTCGGAAGCCCGTAGATTTTCAAGCGCGATAAAACGACGGGTATCAAGATCCAACTTTTCCATATCCGGCCGGATGAGAATATCCTGAACACCCTTGTGTTCCTTAAAAATTGGATCCCATTGCGGGCCGTCGACCGCAAGCTGAACGACGCCGCGCGGGCTGACGGCCATCACCACCTGCTGTCCCTCCATGGTTTTGAGGCGTGGCAGCCAGCGTTTATCGACAGCCACATTGGGGATACCCAGATTCCGCGCCAACAGCTGAACATGGGATAATATGTTGCCCTCTCCGCTTGTCAAAATGCCGGCCACCGGGGGAAGGTCTTCGGTCGTCGCCGGGAGGACATAAATTCCGGAGGGATCGAATTTTGGAGGCGTTTTCCCGGGGTGTAGAATTTTGAGGCTGCCGCGCGCCAACCCGGCATTTAATCCGCGCAATCCAGAGTCCGCCGGTTGACCGAAAAGAAAGTTCCGAATCCCGAGTTGGCGATTTGCATCCAACATCAGGCTTTCGAGCACCGCCGTATAGGACAGTAAAAGACCGCCGCGCAAGCGATCGTGAATGTAACGCTGGCTTAACGGCTCGATGGCTGCAAAATGAGTCACGGTTTCACCGAAATGAAACCGTAGGGCTCGATCCGCCCAGGCCGGAACCCGGGCCGTATATTCTAATTCCGCTTTGTACTGGATTAATTGCGGAGCGGTTCCCATTAACCGCGCAAGATTTTGCTGCAAAGTGCGGCGTTGGCGATTCGAAATCAGTCCGATGCCGTAAAGGCCGTCGGCATAGGTTGCCAGCCAGGAGAGCCGTTGGCGGCGGTTCGTCTCCGCCAGTTGCGTTACCATGACATTGCCGATGCGAAATAATTCACTTTCCAGCAGGAGGCTGACATCCAAAACGGCAAGCCGCTGCTTGGCATCACCCGTATCGCTAAAACCATCACGCAGGACGGCCAGCAGATGGCTGGCTGCTAAAAACCGTACATCAGCATCATTTTGATTGGATAATTTCCCGGCGTATTGGCGCAGGTTTGCGGCAAGCCGGGGATTTTTGAATCGTCTGGCAAGTAGACTGACCTCGGCGGCGACATCCCGGGACCGGAAAATATTTTCG
>JASFGM010000082.1:0-8305 GCA_050123755.1 Desulfobacterales bacterium | reverse complement strand
CCATATATTCCAAATTTTGCGATCCGGATTTTGGCAATTGTTTTAGATGTAGATTTTGCATAGCACGATATCGCATGATTCCTTACTCTAAGGGTTTTAAATATCGCTTTAAAAAACCAGGATTCTATGATAAAAATCTAGGCAATAGATTATTTTTAAAGGCTTAAATAAATGATCCAAAAAGTTTACGTAACCAGCAAACAGATGGCAACGATTTCCTGTCCGCAATGCAATCGGTCCAAAACGGTCGATGTTTCCAAATATGCCACCCTCGATAAAATAGTGAAGATCAATGTCAAATGTCCATGCGGGCATGCCTATAAGGCTATATTGGAAAAGAGAAAGCAATATCGTAAGGAGACCGACCTTGCGGGAACATTCATTCATTTCATCGACGGCCAACCTCAGACCCGGGGCCTTATGACCGTGAAGGATTTGTCCACATCGGGATTGAAACTTCAGTTGAATGTAAAGCAGAACTTTGCGATCGGCGATCATATGCAAGTTGAATTTCATCTAAACGATACGCATCGAACCCTGATCAAAAAAACAGTTGTCATCAGAAATCAACGGGAGCAGTTTATCGGTGCCGAATTTGCGCCGTTTGAATCCATTGACAAAGCTTTGGGTTTCTATCTTTTTAGCTGACCAAGTTTTTGCATACCCAAAAAACACGTCAAAGCGTTATTAGGAACTAAATCCCCATGAAAAAAAGATGCCCATGGGCCGGCACTGATCCGCTATACGCAGAATATCACGATACCGAATGGGGGATTCCCCTGCATGATGACCGCAAACTGTTTGAGTTTCTTTTGCTGGATGGTTTTCAGGCCGGATTGAGCTGGATTACCATTTTAAAAAAGCGGCCCAATTACCGCAACGCATTTGATCATTTTGAAGCTGAAAAAATTGCGGCTTATGATTTAGATAAAGTGAAGGCGCTTCTTTCGAATAAAGGGATCATACGAAATAAGCTTAAAATTGAAGCGGCCATTCAAAATGCAAGGTCTTTTCTGGCAGTCCAAAAAGAATTTGAGAGTTTTGATGATTATATCTGGCAATTTACAGGTGGCAAAACCATACAGAATGCCTGGAGAACGTTAGCGGAGATACCCGCCCACACAAACGCGTCGGCCGCGATGAGTGCTGACCTAAAAAAAAGAGGCTTCAAGTTTGTGGGTCCAACTATTTGTTATGCATTTATGCAGGCCGCCGGGATGGTAAATGATCATCTTGTCGACTGCTTTCGCTATAACGAGGTGTGAATAAACAATAACCCAATTTGACTAGCGCTGGAGGGTGGACTGAGGCTAATGCGGGTTAAGTTAGCCTCATCTGCGGAGATAAGGCGTGTATCAGCGGACGGATGTCCGGTAGAATGATTTTTTCTTAATGGGCCAGGACACGGTAAACATGCAGCTCAAATTCTTGGTGGTGGATGGTCATTAAATATCCATCATATTTATGGTTGAGACGATCCATTACCGATCTCCAAGAATTTCCGTAATAGCGCTCCAGTATGTCTTCATCGACATCCAAGCCCTTTTCATTCCTTATCTCATAGCGACCCATGTGGTACCTCCTAAAACCAGATCCATAATTCGCTACGTCCTTCTATATTAATTATCGGTATACAGGCTAATTTCTTTAGAAGTGGATTCAAAACCCCATCTAAGGCCCAATGGCTGCGTTGCCCCGCAAGCGGGATTCGCATCTGATTTTATGGGCTAGGGTGCAGCACAGGCCTCCGATAAATGCTCACATACCCATGTATGCTGAGAACAACGCCTTTCTCGATCGGCCTGCGCCTTGCCCTTGAACCTGATCTGAGGTCTTGAAACCACTTCTATGCATAAAGTCTTGACAAAGCCTTATTACGTAGATACGAACGCGGAACATCGATTTAAATATAGGATCACCGCAGAATCTTGAAATTTTGAGGATAAGGAAGGTAGGCCACATGTCATATTGTTCATCCTGTGGAAGACACCATAATGTGGGTTTCATTTCTACGCGCTTTTCCGGAACAGACGGCGTATCGTTAGAGACCGCGAAATGGGCAAATGTTTTTGAAAAGGCCGGATTTACGTGTTTCTATTTTGCCGGCGAACTTGATCTTCCCGCCAAGCAATCCTATCTGGTTAAAGAAGCCCATTTTCAGCACCCCGACATCAAAGATATTTTCAGAAACTGCTTCGGCTCCAGCGTGCGAGGCCGCTTTGTGACTCAAAAAATATATGAGGTGAAGCAGAAATTAAAAAATTACCTATACGATTTTATCGATAAGTTTGATCTTGATCTCTTGGTTCCCGAAAATGCGTTGACCATCCCGCTGAATCTCCCGCTGGGGATTGCCATTACCGAAGTCATCTCTGAGACCGGCATGCCTGCCATTGCGCACCATCATGATTTTTTCTGGGAAAGGAAGCATTTCATGATCAATGCCTGCTGGGAATACTTGAACATGGCGTTTCCGCCGCATTTGCCGTCGATTCAGCATGTGGTGATCAACTCATCGGCCGACAACCAATTGAGTCTGCGTACCGGCATTTCAGCCACGATTATCCCCAATGTGATGGATTTTGATCATCCACCTTTGGGAGCTGTCAATTTTCTGTCCAGCGGGTTGGATTCTGATAAAAATCGTCCCTCGAGCGATGAATATACTGCAGATGTGCGCCAGGCTTTAGGCGTTGCTGATGATGAACTGTTAATTTTACAGCCTACACGAGTGGTCAAGCGCAAAGGTATCGAGCATGCGATTGAACTGGTTCATCGTTTGGGGATGAAAGCCAAGTTCGTCATTTCGCATGCGTCCGGAGATGAAGGCTATGACTATGAACGCCGGGTGAGAGAATATTCTAAGCTGATGGGAGTGGATACCTATTTTGTCGCAAACATTATCAATGAGAAAAGGGGCACAACCAAAAACGGACGTAAGGTTTATACCCTGGAAGACATCTATCCATATGCAGATCTGGTGACGTACCCCTCTAACTTCGAGGGGTTCGGAAATGCTTTTCTTGAAGCCATTTACTTTTGCCGCCCGATCGTCGTCAATACTTATTCGATATACACCATCGATATTAAACCCAAAGGGTTTTCAGTCATCGAAATTGACGGATATGTCACCGATGAAGCGGTCCGCAAAACCAAAAAAATTCTGACCGACGCCAAATTGCGCCGCAAAATGGTCACCCACAACTATGAAATCGCAAAAAAATTCTATTCTTATTCCGCCCTAAGTGAAAAACTGAAAAACCTCATCTTCGACTGCACGGCCTGCAATAAGATAAAAAATCTAGTCTAATCGCGTTCTAAATCAATCCGCATTCTAAAATCCGCAATCTATTTATTAGAACCCATCTCAAAAATAGGATTTTGGTTTAAGATCGCGGCGGGGCCGAGTTTTCCCGCTGAGCGGGACTTCCCGCCTGATCCTATCATCTTTGTGGGTCGAAAACCGGAGGCATACTGTTGTATGTCGAGGATTTTAAACGCGGCACCAACAAAGATATTGGGCCAAAAGACATTTTTGAGATGGGTTCTAGTCTCCCATCTCGGCCATATAGTCATCATAGATGGTTTCCAGCGCCAGTTTATGTTTGGCTTCCTCCTGGCAAAGGACCTTAAACAGCTTTTTAGCTTCATCACTGTCAGCCTGGTCCAGGAATTGATTGTACAGTTTGAGTGCCTTTTCCTCCCGTTTCATGGCCAGCAACAAAATTTCGTTGTAGGGCATGTCTTCCTCATAATCTATATCAACTAAATAATCGCTGCGTTTTATATCGGTGATCCATTTGAATTTGTATCCTTCCAAGCTTTTGGAGATTCCTTTGGTTTTAAATTCCTGCAATATGTTTTCATGTTTCTGTTCTTCGATGGCAAATTCCGCAAACATTTTTTTTGAGCCTGAAAAATCTTCTGCATTCTTGCTTATATTGTCATAAAACGCTGCAGCTTCACGTTCCTTTTCAATAGCAAAATCGATAATGGCTTCTATATTCTCAAAATGCATGATGCTCTCCTTTCCTAATGATGTTAATGCTGTCTCATGGTTGTCTCAAATAGCAGCGACCCGATATCAATGCTTCCTTTAATATCAGGATATTTTGATAGTATCAACTGTCATGTGTCGTGAGCAAATTATAGGTTGACAAATTTAAGAAAAAAGAATAGCTTCTAGCCTTTTTTCCGACAGCATGCGACCCGCTAAAAAAACAAGGAGTCCCCAAAATGACAGAATCTGCCCGCGAGTTCGATCCCAAAAGCGCTCATTCTATGGTTAAAGAAGTGATAGAGCGATCGCAGCAGGACTTACTGGCATGTTATCAGTGCCGGCGTTGCGCCGCAGGCTGCCCGGTTGGCGAGGAGACCGGCTATATAACACCGGACCGGCTCATCCGAATGATTATCCTGGGCGACCGGGAAAATGCGCTTAACAACCAGTTGGTTTGGAGATGTGTTTCCTGTTACACCTGCGGCACGCGCTGCCCCAACGATATTCAGACGGCTAGAATCACCGAGACCATAAAAAAGATCGCCAAAGAAACTCACCTTGATCCCTTAAAACCGAAAGTGGCCCATTTTCATGATACGTTTGTAAATTCAGGCTTACGTTGGGGCCGTCTCAATGAAATGGAGTTCATGAGTTTCTACGGGCTAAAGAACACTTTAACAAATCTTAAGCGAATGAAATTCAAAGCCATCTATGATGAGTTGATGGCTACGGCTAAGCTTGGGTTGAGAATGGCCAGGCGTAAACGTATGCATATGGGTTTTCAGTCCGCTAAGGGGCGCAGTGAAATAAAGCGTCTTTATAAAAAGGCCAAGAAAAAAACGGCCTGATGTTGCCAAGAGGTTAATCATGGATATAGGTTATTATCCCGGATGCACGTTGCATGCATCCTCGTCGCTTTACGATGTTCAAAGTCGGCGGGTATTTAATGCGATCGGGATCAATCTCAAAGAGATCGAAGATTGGAACTGTTGCGGAGCAACCTCCGCCGGCAAGGTCGATGACTTTTTGGCCGTAGCCATGCCCGCCAGAAACATCGGGATCGCAGAGGCGGATGGGTTTTCAGAATTGGTGATTCCTTGCTCGGCATGTTACTCGCGGACGCTGGTGGTCCAAAAACGGCTCGAAGACGATCCACTTCTAAAAAACGAAATCAATACCGAACTCACCAAAAAGATCCAGGGAACGATTAAGGTCTCCTCGATTCTGGAAGTGCTTCTTACCAAAGTCGCATCCGGTGAACTGGCTGAAAAGGTGAGCCAAAACCTTAAGGGGCTCAAACCCGCATGCTACTATGGCTGCATGCAGACTCGATTTCCATATAAAGTTCCCGTGCCGGATGATGTCGAAAACCCCCAGGGCATGGAGACGATACTTAAAGTCCTCGGGGCAAAGCCTCTGGATTGGAGCTATAAAACGGACTGCTGTGGCGCATCCGCCGCCGTTAATGATGAGGAAGCCGCTTTAAATTTGATGACCCGGATTATGAAAGACGCGCTGGCAAGAGGCGCCAACTGCTTTGTGCTCACCTGCCCCATGTGTCAATTGAATTTGGATAGCTATCAGGACCAAATCTGTGAAAAACAGGAAATAAAAGAAAGACTGCCGGCTTATTTTATAACCGAAATGGTTGGGTTGGCAATCGGCTTGAGCGTGGAGGAATTGCAGATGGATAGGCATTTTGTTGACGGCTCTGAGCTTTTGAAGGAGTTGAATATCATATGAATGAAAAAGAACCCCTAAAGACGACTAAACGAGGCTCTGTACTGGTGGTGGGCGGTGGTGTCGGCGCCATGCAGTCGGCCCTTGATTTAGCCAATAGCGGATTTAAAGTCCATATCGTCCAGAAAGATTCCTCTATTGGCGGCACCATGGTTATGCTGGACAAGACATTTCCGACCGGTGACTGCTCAATGTGCATGATCTCCCCCAAGATGGTGGAATTGGGACGTCACTTAAACATTGACATCCATACATTGGCAGAAGTGGAATCTGTTGAAGGTGAGCCCGGCGACTTCACGGTCAAAGTCAAGCAAAAACCGCGCTATGTCGATCCTGAGAAATGCACCGGCTGCGGAATCTGTGAGGAAAAATGTCCCAAAAAAACAACCAGCGAATACGAGCAGGGTCTGACCGTCCGCAAAGCCATCTTCTCGCTTTTCCCCCAGGCCTTACCGAACACCCGCGCCATTGACCGGGATATTTGCATATATTTCAAGAACGGCAAATGCAAGGCCTGCGAGAAATTCTGTGATGCAGGTGCGATCGATTGGGAGGATACGGGCAAGGAATTTGAGCTGAATGTCGGTGCCGTCATTCTCAGCCCGGGTTTAAATCGTTACGATCCCGCTGTGCGGCCCGAGCTTGGGTTCGGCCGCTGGCCAAATGTGGTTACATCCATCCAGTTTGAACGGATTCTGTCCGCCTCCGGTCCTTACCAGGGCACGGTCATGAGACCCGGAGATAAAAAACATCCTAAAAAGGTCGCCTGGATCCAGTGCGTGGGGTCGCGCGATTCTCACAACGCAAACCCCTGGTGCTCATCTGTTTGCTGCATGTATGCCACCAAGCAAGCGATGACCGCCAAGGACCATGATCCCGATATTGAACCCACCATATTCTATATGGACATCCGGGCTTTTGGTAAGGATTTCGATACATATGTGAACCGGGCCAAAGAAGAATACGGTGTGCGTTATCAACGGGCAATGATCTCGGCGGTGCGCGAGGAGGCCGGCAGCGGCGACCTCATTATGCGTTATGCCGGTCCGGATGGGACACTCATCGATGAGATCTTTGACATGGTGGTGCTCTCCATCGGTTTTGAACCGCATGCCGATGCCGTTGAGTTTGCCCAAATTTTTGGCATCGAGCTCAATGAGCACCGCTTCCCAAAGACGCCCCCGTTGATGCCTGTTGAAACGACGCGACCCGGCGTATATGTTACCGGGATATACCAGGGACCAAAAGATATTCCTGAGACCGTGATGCAGGGCAGCGCGGTGGCGGGCGGCGCCATGGCACTTTTAAGCGAGGCCCGCGGTACTGAGGTCGTCGTCAAGGAGCAGCCGCCCGAAAAGGATATCACTGAAGAGGAACCCCGCATCGGCGTTTTTGTATGCCACTGCGGGATCAATATTGCCAGCGTTGTCGACGTTAAAGCTGTCGCCGCTTATGCTGAAACACTGCCGTATGTGGTCTACTCCGGAAACGACCTTTTTACCTGTTCCCAGGACTCTCAAGAAAAAATGAAGGAGCTCATCAAGGAACACCGTCTTAACCGGATTGTGGTTTCGGCCTGCAGCCCCAAGACACATGAACCGATTTTCCAGGACACCATGGAGGCTTGCGGCCTCAATAAATATCTTTTTGAAATGGCCAATATCCGCAACCAGGATTCATGGGTCCACTCTGAAACACCGCCGGCAGCAACGCAGAAAGCCAATGAACTGGTGCGCATGGCGGTTGCCCGCGCTGCCACCCTTCATCCGCTTTATGAAAAGCAAATACCGGTCAACCAAAAAGGATTGGTGATCGGCGGCGGTGTGGCCGGAATGAATGCCGCTTTGGGATTGGCTGATCAGGATTTCGAGGTTGTTCTGGTAGAAAAGGAGGCCGAGCTGGGCGGATTGGCCAACCGCCTGACGGTCACCATTGAGGGGGCCGATGTACGTGACTATCTTGATGACCTGATCGAAAAGGTATCCGCTCATCCTAAAATCCAGGTTCTGACCAACGCGCTGATTATCAGCTTCACAGGTTCCCAGGGAAACTTCACAACCGAAATCCTGGTGGGACCGCAAATGATTCAAAGAAAAATTGATCACGGGGCGGTTATCGTGGCGACGGGGGCCAATGAATACCAGCCGAAAGAGTTCCTCTACGGCCAGGATCCGCGGGTCATGACCCAGCTCGAACTGGCCGAACGACTGCAAAAAGGTGAGGCCGGGGATGCGGCCAGGGTGGTGATGATCCAATGCGTCGGATCCCGCAACGAGGATAACCCCAACTGCTCGAGAGTCTGTTGCCAGTCCGCAATTAGAAACGCGCTTCAAATAAAGAAAATGAATCCTGAAGCAGATATATTTATCCTTTATCGAGATATTCGAACCTACGGCCTATTGGAAGATTATTACGCTGAAGCCAGGCGACAGGGGATTTTGTTTTTTCCATTTGATCCGGAAGATCCGCCGGTGGTGGAATCCTCTGAGGACGGGGTGCAGGTGAGCTTCAAAGATCAAATGCTGGACCGGCCCCTGACGGTTAAGGCCGACATTTTGGCATTGA
>JASFGM010000081.1:0-8363 GCA_050123755.1 Desulfobacterales bacterium | reverse complement strand
TATCTTTTTTGCATTTTTTCCGCTGGTCCTTTTATTCTGTCAGTCGTTTCTGTGGCTTATTTTGGCATTTATTCTCAGGGGGTTAAAAGAGTTTGGTGAGCCCACCCGTAAAGCCCTTATCCTGGACCTGGCACCGGAAACCTGTAAAGCCGGAATGTATGGACTTTATTATTTTCTCCGTGATGTGTGTGTTTCGGTGGCAGCTTTCGGCGGTGCTTTTTTATGGCAGGTTAGCCCGACGACCAATTTTATCGTGGCATTTCTATTCGGGGTGGCGGGGATTATCGCATTTGCACGCTATGGTACAGATGTCTGCTTACATAACGATTGACGCTAAGTCGCTTTTAGACGGTGGATTGAGAACAAATCAAACGCCCTGTTTGAGAGTCATCTGGGACATGGGGCACCCGCCGCAGGCACCGGTCAATCGAACCTTGACAATCCCATCTTCCACGTCCACCAGTTCAACATCTCCACCATCCGCCTGAAGTGACGGTCGAATTTCATTCAATGCGCTTTGAACCTGTTCTTTCATTTTTTCCTCCCATATCATTTAGGTGTTTTGATTTAATTTGCATAAAATTCTCAACTCTTAAATTATACCACTTAGTGGTATTGGTCAAGTCGGGGGCGTCTATTTTCAAATATTTTATCAGCTCCAGGCCCACACAGACATACACCGCGAACTATATAGGACACTAGATTGCGGGCCCGCGCACCGTTGCGAATTGAAAATCCGATTGACACCGTCGCTTGAGATAGGTTAAGCATTACAGGTTCCTCAATAAACCCCGTGTTATTCCTATCAATCTAATTAAGAATCGGGATTATCAAACGATCGAATCGGCTCAATTTTTCAATACGGGTGCCAATCTCTAATTTAAATGAGAAAGGGCCTCACAAATGATTGAATCTATTTATCAGACCCTGGCAAAAATCGGCTACACCCATCCTTTGCACCCGCCGGTTACCCATTTGCCGGCTGGACTTATTATCGGGGCATTTTTATTTGCTCTGATTGCCTTGATTTTCAATCGCAAAAAGCTGGCCCAAACCGCGCGCCATTGCATTATCCTGGCGTTGATTATGGCCGGGCCGACAATGCTATTGGGACTTATGGACTGGCAGTATCGCTTTGGCGGTGCCTCGCTTTTTGAGATCAAAATGAAACTGATTTTAGGCGGAATACTTTTGTTCTTGCTTCTCGTTGCTGCCGGTTACGGCGCTTTGGCCGGGGCCTTTACCAAAACTGTCGTGGCCATGTATGCGCTCTGCCTGCTGACCGTGATCGGTCTAGGATATTTTGGCGGTGAACTGACGTGCGGAACCAAAGCACCCGTGGGCGAAGACATCAAAGGCCGGGCTGCCGAAGGCGCAATGGTCTATCAGCAAAACTGCCTGGCCTGTCACCATACGGATAGCACAGCGACCAAGGTCGGGCCCGGGCTGATGGGCATTTTCAAGCAGACCAAATTTCCAATCAGCGGCCAACCGGTGTCAGATGATAACTTTCGCCAGATCTTAAAGACACCTTACCGCAAAATGCCGCCCTTCGCCCACCTTTCAGATGAAAAGGTTGAGGCGCTAATCGCATATTTAAAAACACAATAAATATTTGCAGGCTAAAATAATGAGGGAAAAGTAAAAGCGCCCGCCGCTGACACAATCTTCTCCCGATGCTGACCCGTATCTTAAGGCCGCCAACCGTCGAATATGTCGATTTTTCAATCATAATCGTTAGGCTGTTTTTCTTCTTTTTTCATATTGACAATCCCCATCTAGTCCCTAACTTTGCAGGTATTAAATAGAAGCTATCTTCCATCAAAACCAAATGTCTTCCCCAAATTAAAAAGGAGATCAATCAATGAAAAAATGGATATTTATGGGCCTCGCTGCGATTGTCGTCCTCCTCATTGTCGTCGTGGTTGTTGGTATTTCAAAGCTGGGCCCAATCGTTAAAATGGCGGTCAACACGTACGGCCCCAAAATTACGGACACCGAATTACATGTGGATGACGTCGGGATTTCCATATTTTCGGCCGAAGCCAAGCTTAAAAAGTTTTTCCTCGGCAATCCAAAAGGGTTCAAATCTCCGAGTGCCATGAAGGTGGGCTCTGTCTACGTGGATGTTGATGAGGGCTCGATAACAAAAGATCCAATTATAATCAATAGAGTCGAAGTGGTCGGCCCTGAGATCACTTACGAAAAGCGGGGCAAAACCGATAATTTTAAATCGATTTTAAACAATGTACAGAAAAATGTTCCCAAAGGAGAATCCGCCAAAAAGGAGCCGGCAAAGGAAGGACCGGGAAAACAGCTGATAATCAATGATTTGATTATAAAAAATGGCAAGGTGAACCTGGCTGTGGAAATGCCCGGCGGCGTGCTCGGTGATCAGGAAATCAAGGCCGATCTTCCCGATATTCATCTCAAAGATATCGGCAAAAAGAAGGACGGAGCCTCAGCGGCCGAAGTGGCCAATGAAATTTTTGCGGCCCTGTATGGCAAAATTACTTCGCCAGATGTGATGGGGGCTTTAAATGATCAGCTCAAAAAACTGGGTGGTGTGGGTGTCGAAACGATTGAAAAGGCTACTAAAGAGGGGCTAAAAGAAGCCACCGATGTTGTTAAGGGCGCAGGCAAGGAAGCGGAAGGTGTTACCGATAAGGTTAAGGGATTGTTCCAAAAGAAGGAATAGAAGTGATTTCATTACGCCCTAACTTTAGGCACTTCCAACTTTAGTTCACTTTAGTCACTTATATAGGGTTCATCCTCCTGAAATTCATCCAGCGTTTGTCGATATTGTTCAACAAACGGCCCGCCAAGCGATACTGCCTGGCGGGCTGTTTTTATGGCCTCCTGTTTTTTCCCCTGCTCCCAAAGTACCTGAGCCAGATTGTTAAAAGCCACACCCTCATTCGGAAAAAGATCCGCCGTCTTTCGCAATACCGTTTCGGCAGATTTTAATTCTCCCTGTGCATAAAGGCTGTTGCTTAGGCCAATATGAACGGAAAGGTTATGGGGCCAATGATTGAGTGCCGTCTGATACCCTTTTACGGCCGCGTCCCATTGGCGGGCTTTTTCCAGACCGACAATTGCCAGGACATACGTCGTTTCGTCTGCTGAAGCGGGTAAGCGGTAAGGCGGCAAAATGGCCAACCCCCAATAATCACTTCTGGCCCAGGTATTTTCAAAAGCCCTTAGGGACGTTTTTTTCCGATTGGTTACTCCGGAGTGCAGGGTGATAACGCCGGCGTTAAGGTCATAACCGATGACCACCGCATAATGCCAGCGTGGAATCCAGGAAAATCCCAGATTTTGCAGAACGATGACCGGATGCCCGGCCGCAATTTCTTTGAGCAGCGCATTTGCGCCGCTGACGGGATAGGCAACCCTTCCATGGCGGCGGGTTGCGGCGACCATCGCCGGCGGGAGGCTGCCCTTGAGGGAAGGCGTGAATACCTGGGAGGTGAGCGCATTCGGATCGATTTGAAGCCCGCTCCAGGCAAGGGCCATTGCCAATGATGCCGGTCCGCACTGGTATTCTTTTTGGGGATAAAAAGGCACCGCATTCAATTCATGTTTTGGCGGTATGCCCCCGGCATCCTGATGCCAATTTTTTGTGGATAGCGTGGCACATCCGTTAAAAACCAAAAGCGCGCTAATTATCCCAAAAATAAGAATGCACAGTTGCCTACGGTAGCTGCAGTGGCCCCTGTTCTTGACCCTATCGAATAAATGTGAATACGTCAGTATATCCCAGTGCATCTGTAATTGCTAAAATAACGACAATGATACCAACGGCAACTAGGAGCCCAACCAGGAAGTTGCCGCCGGCCGGAAGTTCTTCGATTTGATCGGCAAGTCGCACGGCTTCAGCATCGGTCAAGCTATCAACACGTGCCCTGGCTTCCAGAGGATCGACTCCCTGTGCCTTTAAAACCCTCTGGATGTCTTCACGCGCAAGGAGGCTCTTGATGGTGTTGCGGGCTTCTTGGCCCTGCACGGTGATACCCAGAGTGGCATCTGTTTCGATCATCGCCGCCAAGACCGATTGATACGGTAAGGTTAACAAAACCATCAAGGTTATGAGAAACACACTTGCCGATTTAGATCGCTGCCGAATTAACTTCATCCTTTACCTCCTCTAAATTATTTTCATTGTGTTTATCGTATCCTTAAAATAAGTAATTGTCAATTTTTGTCACTCGAACCAATTGATGAGATATAAGACTGAATCTGGGAAAATAAATAAACCCCCAAAAAGAAGAATGCATTTTTCAATTTGGAGGTTTATTCTTTTACGCTCTTACATTGATTTGTTTGGACGCGATGCGTTTATTAATCTTTGCGAGTTTCTTTAACTTTCGCCGCCGTATTTAAAGGAGAGATTCACTAGGGCACGGTAAGCGACAACTTTGCCGTCTTCGACTTTAAGATCCAGTTTTTGGATTTCCGCAACCCTTAAATCTCTCAAGCTCTTACCTGCAGTTTCCACTGCGTTTTTTGCGGCTTCTTCCCAGGAATTTGGGCTACTTCCTACCAGTCTGATGACTTTGTACACGCTGTCAGCCATTTTTTCCTCCTTTCTTGAAACTCCAAATACAATGTTAATTGATCGCCTTTACCGGCAGAGTGATGTATCTCGACCTAAGTTGAGCGATTGGCGAGGTTGCCGCAGATACAAGGAAAATGTTGTTCCGCTATAGTCGCCTATGCGGAACAGCATTTGACGCAGTAAATGCGGTAAGATCGACAATCCCGGAGGGTTTCAAATTTTAAAAATATATATCGCCAGAATTCCTAAAAGTAAGGTAAAATCATTTCTTTTTAAAATTTGAAACGCTCATTTAGGTTTGGCTATGTTAGGCAAGTTAAACGATGAAAGGGCTAAAGTCAAGCGTGAAAAAAAGAGGATTTAAAAGCGTTTCTGGGTCCGCGTGTCCTCATGATAGCTTTAAAAGAGGCCGGTAGGGCCATGCAAACCTAACGCCATTTTTTATAGGATGTCTTCAGTTGCTGAAACCGCTCGGCGCCAATAATTCCCCTGACACCGATAACAAACCCCAGACGCTCGTCGGCCAGGTCTGTGCGCGCACTTTCGAGTCGCTTGAATTGTTTGCGGACTTTGGTGTCGTCAACAGTCTTTTCCCCCAGCAATTCATCGAGTTCAAACTGTTCACGCTCCACCGCATTTTTTAATTTAATGAGCTTACGGTGGCTCTTTACATACAGCTGATCCAACTTGCGGATCTCTTTTTGAGTCAGATTGAGGTTCTGAACCACCTTTTTATTGTACCACCACTTCCCGGACGGTACTTCCTGACCGGCGCCGGTGCCAGCTAGACTGACCATGAAAATCAGCAGTATGCCAATCCAGACCTTTTTTAACATAATATTGATCCTTTCTTTGCTGACGCGGGGATTCGGGCAGCGCTTTCATTGGTCGGAATCAGAAAGTCCATAAAATCTTCATCCAGGTTCAAACTGGTTTCCCCAACAATGTCCAGATAAACCTGCGGTAATGCATTTTCGACCAGTATATTTACCTGTGTCATCAATCTTTCTGCTTCTACCATATCCTGAGTTAAATTACCAATACTACCTTGCTGTTGATTCTGGATCAAAACCGTTCCCCACACCACCAGAATGACAGCCGCAACGGCCGCAGCGCTAAAGGCAATTTTCCAGTTTAACAAGGGCGCCCGAATTTTTTGCTTTGCCACAAGAATGCGCCTCTGCGGCTTCGGCGCATAGCGCTCAGCCAGTTGCCCCAGGCGCGCCAGTTCCTGTTCGAGTTGCTCCTTACGCCTGCGACATTGGGAACATTCCACCAAATGTTGTTGCTGCCGCACGGATAGATCGGTGTCATCAACCAGCGCCTGCAGAATGTCGTCTTCTTCCAAATGCGGTTCGCTATGGTTATGGATACTCACGTTATGTCCTCCTGAAGAAATTGACGTAACGCCTTTTCTTTCTTAAATTTTGCCAGTGCCCGATACAGATGGGTTTTTACGGTGCTTTCACTTTTTTTCAATGTCTGGGCGATTTCATTTAAATTTAAGTTGTCCAGAAACCGTAACATAAACACTTCGCGTTCCATTTTCGATAGTTTCTTTGCAATGCGCCCAACCTGCCGCCAGAAGTCTACTTTTAAAACCTGTTCGAGCGCTTCGGGCTGCTCCTGAACTTGGGTTGCCTCCGGCTCAATATCAGGGCTTTCATCGGAGGATTTGAATATGGATCTGACTCTTTTTTTGCGCAGATAGTCATTGACCCGGTTTACCGCAATCCTAAACAGCCAGCTACGAAATCGGTCCGGCTCCCGCAACCGGGAAATGCTGCGAAACGCCCGAATGAATACATCCTGGGTGAGGTCTTCAGCATCCATTCGGGCGCGTATGCGGTAGTAGATCATACGGTATATGTCTCCCTGGTAGTGATCAATCAATTGCTCGAAGGCAAAGCGGTTCCCATCACTGGCTTGATTAACGAGTTCTACCAGCTGTGTATCTGAGGTCTGCGAGCCAGGCGCATTATGTGTCGATGGAGTCATTTTTAAATTTCAGCGAGTTTATCCGCACATGAGAAGAACGTTTCCGGTAAACGCTCTTGAAGTGGTTTCAAAACCTCAGATCAGGTTCAAGGGCAAGGCCTCCCGCGAATTTAAAGCGGAGCGTACATGTTAGTACGTGAGCATTTCAATTCGCGGGGCAACGCAGCCATTGGGCCTCAGATGGGGTTTTGAAACCACTTTTCATCATACTGGCTCTCGCTACCGTTGTCCACCACTGTTGCACATTCATTGAAAAATCAACCCCGGCCCGGAAAAAGCCTCGCGCACCGCCATGCCGGGCCGCCGGCTAAAAATGCCGATGGTCATGGTAAGACGCCCGCAGCAAATTCACGGGTCGGCGACGGCTGTTGTGCTTCAATTGAAAAATATGTCGATCGGCTTTATTCAGCCAGGAAACTAAACGAATCCGTTCCCGGCGGCTCAAGCGGCCATTGCGCCAAAAGGATTTCTTAAGCAGCTGGATCTTGTGTTGCTCGTGCCACAGATTACGGGCTTCATAGCGGGTCAGTTGGCCGCTTTTAACGCCCTGCCAGATTCTTTTTTGCTGCCGGACCTGGCGCTGCTCCAATTTTCCGGCCATCGCCTGACCGCTGAAGATTAAACCCGACAAGCCAATCACAACGAGTGTAAACAGAATTTTTTTCATTTTCTGGTTCCTCCTTTCGTGAAGAATTCTGGCTATATAGACGTGAGATGGGAACAAATTGTTGACAATTATCAGGTTTCGGGTGTCAGCAAACAAATGTCTGAGAGAAGAACACCGTCTACCCTTTGTGTCCGACTCGACTGAGCCCTTCAATCGTGAGCATAGAATATGACGGCTAACGGCCGATAAGCCCGTCGCAGGCTGTCATCTGTTTTCTTTCCTCCTTATCTTCCTGACACCTGACACCCGAAACCTGAAACCTAAAGTGAAACCGTGTTTTCTAAACCACTTGAGGGATGCTACACGGGTAAGGCTCAGGCGGGCCCGGATGGGAAGATCGAGCAATATTCTTCTTGCATAAGCGCTGATTCCTTTGATATGAAAGCCTCCGGCTCGTGCAAAATTCAGGTACCAATTTGAAAAGAGAGGTATGGTTTTTCGATGGATTTTAAATTCTCCCCAAGCAGCCCGTTAACGCTTCCTTCCATTGACATCCGCGAAGTGGCATCGTTAATTGCGAATACCCAGAGGCCTGATGGGGAAATACCGTGGTGTCAAGGCCAAAAAACAGATCCCTGGGATCACGTTGAATCCGCCATGGGTCTTGCTGTGGGGGGCTACCTTAATGAAGCCAGACGGGCCTTTGAATGGTTGGCCGCTATGCAGCTGGAAGACGGCAGCTGGTACACGACGTATCGGCAAGGCGTCCCGGTGGACAAAACCAGAGATGCGAATTTGTCTTCCTACGTTGCTGTTGGGCTATGGCACCACTATTTGATAACGCAGGATGTTACGTTTTTAAAAGAAATGTGGCCAACGCTTTCAACGGCCATAAATTTTGCATTGCGTCTGCAAACCCCCAACGGGGAGATTTACTGGGCGATAAGCCCCGAAGGCAACATCGATCGCATGGCGCTTTTAACAGGATCCAGCTCCATCTATATGAGCGTTAAGTGCGCGCTGGCGGTTGCAAAATTACTGGGATTTCGCGTGCCATCATGGGAAATTGCATTAAACAAACTGGCAGACGCCATTAAAAATAAACCCTATTTATTTAATATGACCAAATCCCGCTATTCAATGGATTGGTTTTACCCGATTCTAGCCGGTGTCATTAGCGGAGATGAGGCCCAAAAGCGG
>JASFGM010000080.1:0-8368 GCA_050123755.1 Desulfobacterales bacterium | reverse complement strand
ATAGGGCGGCATGATGATCATTCCGACTTTCTGACCCTCGCCCTCAACAATGGCATTGGTTGCCAGGGTGGTGGACAATGACACCATCTCCGACTGTCGCAGTTTTTCCGGGTCCAGTTTGGACAAGGCTTCGTGGATGCCCACGGTGAAATCCCATTTGGTCGTCAGTGCCTTACTCTTGCTGATTGTCTTTGATTTGCCAATGTCATATATGACCGTATCGGTGTAGGTTCCGCCGGCATCGATACCCAGTCCAATATTCAAACAGGCGGCCGCTTGCACGTCAGCGCTGTCGCCTTCCAGCACGATCAGGCCGTCTTTGCCCGGCCGGCGTTCTCTGGCATTCCAGATCGGATTGGCCGAAAGCGTCGACTCAACGGCGTCAAACTCGACCACGTGGTTCGGTGGAACCACCAGGATTTCAGCGGTGGTCTCGTCGGCCGTCAGAAGCTTTTCAATCAGAATCGGGTCGCCGCTGATCTTTTCATAGGTCCAGTCATATTCCCTGGCCATGTCGCGCGCATATTTCTCATACTTGGGCGATCGCTTGGCCCCGGTTTCAATGAAAGCGGCTCTCTGGTAATTTTTTTGCCAGGTGCTCAGAAATTTAAAGGTCTCTTCGGCGGCTTCCTTACCGAATTTTTCCACCAGCTCGTCATAATTCAACTTTTCGTCACCGTAATAGGCCCAGCGTTTCCGTTGGGAATGGGGTTCGGTCTTTTCTTCATACCAGCCGGCAGATATATAATAGGTGCCCGGGTATTTTTTAAATTCACGCCGGTAAACCGCGTCCCCGCCCAGAAACAGCGCGATGCAGTCATGGACTTTCGGTAACGCCAGGGGGATATCCTTGGTCTTGATCCCGATGGTTCCCCGGCCGCATACCCCGTATCCGGCGACGATCCGGTCACATCGCCCGGAGGCAGAAATCTCATCGATGGCAGCTTGAAGTTTTTCCCGGAGCACGTTGGGACGTTCGTGCAGGCCGCCTTCCAGGAATTTGACGCCGATATCAAGGCCCAGTTTTTTGGCGGCGGTTTTGATATCGAGTGCCAACACGGCACATGCGATCACGAAGGGTTTTTTGTTTTTCAACAGTTCTCTCCTTTAAATCATACCGGTACCGGAGCGAAACAAGAAAAAATGAACTTTTTCCATGTTGCTGTTACATACATTCGTTACATTTTATCCTTTAGTAATTCATCCAGGCCGGCGAAAGGCTTATAAGAGCCAGTCGGCCCCGGTTTAGCGCCCGGCGTCTCCTCAGCATACCCTTCCGCATCCAGATACCGCGAATGCTCATTGTCGTGACAGTAAAGACACAATAGCTCCCAGTTGCTCCCGTCGGGCGGATTGTTGTCATGGTTGTGGTCCTTGTGATGGACTGTGAGCTCGCGAAGTTTCTTTCCCTGGAATTCACGCCCGCAGCGTGCACAGACCCACGGAAAAATCTTGAGCGCTTGCTCCCGATACCCCTGCTGATGGCTGCTGCGGGCCTCTGCGACAATCCGGTCGAGTTTATCTGGGTCCAATCGTTTTTTCTTTGATGGCATATGCTCACCTGTTTAAAACGTTATCTCGATTTTTACTTTGGGACATTGGGCCGGCCTGCTGTATTGATATTTGTGGATATGATTTGAAGTCACCGCATCGTTAAGGATTGTCAGTCCGTAACATCTTTTCGTTCTATCCATTATTTCTATTTGACTTCAAAAGACTCACCCTGCTTGGGCACGACGACTGAAAAACCTTCTTTCTTGAGAGACTCCGCAAAGGACAGGATCTGATCTTCTTCACCATGAACCAAGGCGATCTTTTTTATTTTCAAATTTGAATTTTTAAGGAAACGTAACATTTCCTTTTTGTCGGCATGCGCGCTGAAACCGTCCAGTTTAAAGACCCGGGCTTTTAGCGGATATTCTTTGTTGAAAAATTTCACCCGCGGCGCCGGACCTTTCCGGCCGGATTTTTCATATTTGAGACCCTGGTCGAGGATCCGCCGGCCCAGGGTATGCTGAGCCTGGTAACCGACGATCAGAATCGTATTTTTTTCATTATGGATTTTATACCGCAGGTGATGCAATATGCGTCCGGCTTCACACATCCCCGATGCAGAGATAACGATGTGGGGTTTTTTTTCATGGTTAAGGGCAATGGATTCTTCGACCGATTCGACAAAGTGGATCTTGTCCATTGAAAACGGATTTTTACCCCGCTCCAGAAATGCGTCGTGGGTGGCCTCGTCATAGACCTCTGGATGTTCACCAAACACCTTGGTAATTTTGGTCGCCAGCGGGCTGTCCACATAAATCGGAATCCGCGGCACCTCCTTTTCATCGTAAAGCTCATGCAGCGTGTACAGCAGTTCCTGGGTACGGCCATAGGCGAATGCCGGAATGATCACCGCACCACCGCGCTCATGGGTTTCGCTGAGAATCTTTTTTAACTGTGGTTTTAGATCCCGTACCGGCTCATGGGTTCGATCCCCATAGGTGCTTTCCATAATCATCAAATCAATCTGCCGATCTTCTTCATTAAAATCCATTGTCGGATCCTTGATAATCGGCTTATCAAAGCGTCCGATATCGCCTGTATAGCATAATCGCAAATCCCGCCCATTTTCGTGGGCACGAATCAATACGAAGGCCGATCCGAGGATATGGCCGGCATCATAAAAAGTGCATGTCAGGTTCTTGCCAATGGATACGGGATGCCGGTAGGGGTATCCGTCAAACATCTCAAGCGCTTCATCTGCGTCCGCAATCGTGTAAAGGGGTTCGACTTTTTCGAGATGATGGGTTTCGATCATCTCGTTGATGGTGTCCAGATTTAGGTTATGGCGGTTTTTCTTGAGTATTTTTTTGATTTCCTTGCGTTTTCGATTACTGATTTTTGCCCCGCCTTTAGATGGATGCATTTTTGTCAACGCGTTACGGGCGGTTTTATAGTTTAAATAGTTGGCATCGGATTCTTGGATGTGAGCCGAATCGCGCAAAAGATATTCACTGGCCGCTGCGGTGGCACGGGTGCAGATGATCCGGCCGGCAAAATCGTTTTTTGCCAGCAACGGAATTCGACCGGAGTGATCGATGTGGGCATGGGAGAGCACGATATTGGTGAGCATGCGCGGATCAAAGGGGATGACTTTATTTTTTTCGGCAGTTGCTTTACGCCGGCCCTGGAATAATCCGCAATCCAGGATGACCCGGTCTTCATCTGTTGTCAAAAGGTGCATCGAGCCCGTTACTTCCCTTACAGCGCCATAAAAGGTTACGTTCATTTTCCACTCCTCTCCGGTTCCTCGGTTCAGGGTTGTAAGTTTCCGGTTTCAGATTTCTGCCTTCAAAATTCCGCAATCCGAAATCTGAAATCCTCAATCATTTAGATCTATTTTCTTGCCAGCCAAATAGGCATGCACAATCGCAGCCCGCCAGCAGCCGGCAACGCCGATTAGGCTGATGGTTTCCGCGCCCCATCCACCGGCGGAATCCCGGCTGAGCAGTTCATTTAAGGTATTAACATCAGGCTCATTATTTGCCAATAAGGGTAAAATTTCATCGATAACGCGGACAGCACGTTGAATCATGCGGTAAATAAAAACAGAAAATCCGGCGGTCGTTAAAAGAATAAACAAGACCCCGGAGAAGACCCGCCTTAGAATTAGTTGCCCGAGTCCGGGGCAGACCAGGCCGGATAAAAGCACCCCTCTGATTGATTCTCTCATTTTCCTTTCCAACTTTGACTTTAGGACAGGATTCAAGTAAATCAACTAGAACCCATCTCAAAAAGGCGTCTAAGTGTCCATGGCGGTGTTGTCCCGAGAAAACGGGATTACAACATCTATGTTTATGAAGATTGTGGAGTGCATCAAACCAATTCAAAATGCTCACATACTAACGTGTATGCTCGGAACAACGACTTTCGAATCGGTTTGCGCCTTGCCCTGATGAACACATATATCTATTAAATCAAGATGTGAAATCCCGCTTTAGCGGGGAACCCTGATCCACCTTTTTGAGATGGGTTCTATTTAATTCTAGTGAATGCAGACCTATTTCATTTTAAAAAATATACAATGTATGTTAAAAAATATCAAAGGTCAAAGCGTATCAAATGACATCAAATAGAAAAAACATGCTCCTGGCGGTGTTAAGCGGCCTGTTGTTGACCGGGTCATTTCCCAAAATCGGACTGGATTGGCTGGTCTGGGTTGCCCTGGTACCCCTCTTTTGCGCAATTGCAAATCTTTCCGCTAAAAAAAGTTTTCAAATCGGCTTTATCACCGGCCTGATCCATTATCTCAGCCTCTTATACTGGGTGGTGCCCGTCATGCGAACCTACGGATATCTCCCATTAACCCTGAGTATCGCCATTTTGTTCCTTTTCGCAGCGGTTCTGGCACTTTTTCCGGCGGTTTTTTGCATGGCTGTTGCAGCCATCGGCCGCACCCCGGCGCGCTGTCTGATCATGCTGCCGCTGCTCTGGGTTACGGTGGAATATATTCGAACCTATGTCTTTACCGGCTTTCCGTGGGCGTTGCTGGGGAACTCCCAGTACTTGCGCTTGCACCTAATTCAGACGGCCGACCTGTTTGGCGTATATGGGGTATCCTTTCTGATTGTCCTGAGTAACACGGCCTTTTTCTTAGCCCTAACACTTAGCACCCGGCAAACCTGGCAAAATAAACCGGTTTCAAGACGCCTGCCGGCTGTAGCCGTGATTTTCTTTGTCCTTGGCTTTCTGTTTACATGGATTTATGGAACCTGGCGCATAAAAACAACTGATCATCTGATCGCAGCGTCGTCAAGCGCTCGCATTGCCGTTATCCAGGGAAATGTCGATCAGGCTGTAAAATGGAATCCTGCATTTCAAGCCGCAACCATAAAAACGCACACCCGTTTATCTCTTTCAGCAAAATCAGAAAATCCCGATCTGATTGTCTGGCCTGAATCCGCCACTCCCTTTTATTTATTTTACAACAAAGAGCCAACGCAGAAGGTATTGGAAGGCATTCAAAAAATAGATACCGACTTTCTTATCGGAAGCCCCTCGTTTGCCGGCAAAGAAGAAAACATCACCTATTATAACAGTGCGTATCTGATCAGTCCTAAATCCAAAACCGTCGCCAAATACGATAAAGCCCACCTCGTTCCCTACGGTGAATATGTTCCTTTTAAAAAATGGCTTCCTTTTTTAGGAAAAATGGTGGCCCAGGTGGGCGATTTTCGTCCCGGTATAGCCGGCAAGATCCTACCATGGAAAAAAGATGCTTTAGGCATACAAATTTGTTACGAAATTATTTTCCCAGGACTTTCCCGGGCGATGGTAAAAAACGATGCCGTCTTGCTGATCAACATCACCAACGACGCCTGGTTTGGCAAAACCAGCGGTCCTTATCAACACTTTTCGATGACCGTGTTGCGGGCAGTCGAAAACAGGCGGGCCCTGGCCCGGGCCGCCAATACAGGCATCAGCGGCTTCATTGATCCCGCCGGCCGGATTTTAACCTCAACCCCATTGCTCCAAGAAGCAGCGCTGACCCGAACGCTGCCGCTGATCCGCAAAAAAACCTTTTATACCCGTTTCGGGGATTTATTTGCTCTGGCTTGCCTGGCGGGTACAATTTTTGGTATACTACTTGAGTTTGGCAAATATGCGTTTAGATTCAGGAAACGTTAGCCGGTTGTACCGTTGCCCGTTGGTCCGTTAGAATAGGGAAAACTCCTATTTTAAAAACGGCTAACGCGCTCAACTGGTTAACCGGCAAACTGTTACGGGGAGGTAAATAAAATGTCCGTAGAACTCAAACAAAATTTGAAAGATCTTCAACTGAAATTTGAAAATCTCAGAGGTTATCTTTGACATCGAGGACAATCAAAAACATTTGCAAGAGATTGAGCAACAAATCGCCAAAGAAGGCTTTTGGGACAACCCGGAAGAAAACAAATCGATATTAAAAAAGCGCTCATCGCTTTCAAATCGAATTGAAAAATATAACAACCTGGCTAACGATTTAGAAGAAAATCAAATTCTGCTGGATCTTGCAGTTGAAGAATCCGATCAAGAAGCCCTTGCTGAAGTATCCCAGCAAATTAGCGACCTGGATCAGCGGATTGGCAATCTGTCTCTGGAGCTTATGCTCGCAGGTGAAGACGACGGCAAAAACGCCATTGTTTCCATTAATGCCGGCGCCGGCGGAACCGAAGCCCAGGATTGGGCTGAAATGCTTTTTAGAATGTATTCGCGCTGGGTTGAGCGGCGGGGTTATAAACTAGAGTTGATTGACTTTCAGCCCGGAGAAGAAGCCGGGATCAAAAGTGTAACGTTTACGGCAAGCGGCGAAAATGCATTCGGTTATCTCAAATCGGAAATCGGCGTTCACCGTCTGGTCAGAATATCTCCGTTTAATGCCAGCGGCAAACGCCACACCTCTTTTGCTTCTGTGTTCGTCTATCCCGAACTGGATCAAGAAATCGTCGTCGATATTGAAGATAAAGACCTGCGAATTGACGTCTACCGCGCCAGTGGTGCCGGAGGCCAGCATGTCAACAAAACCAGCAGCGCGGTGCGCATCACACATCTTCCCACCGGAATCGTCGTGCAGTGCCAGCAGGAAAAATCCCAGCACCGCAACAAGGATATGGCGTTAAAAGTAATGAAAGCCAGGCTTTACCAGCATGAGAAACAAAAACAGGATGATAAACTTCAGGAGGTTCATGACAGTAAGGATGAAATCGCCTGGGGCAGTCAGATTCGCTCTTATGTCCTGCATCCCTACCAAATGGTCAAAGATCATCGCATCGGTCTGGATATCGGCAACGTAAATGATGTGCTCGACGGCGGCATCGATCCCTTCATCGAAGGGGTGCTGCTGGCCAAGAAACATAAGTAGAACTGTCTGTGGTCAGTGGTCCGTTGTCCGTTGCATATCAATAGAAGGACGAGATTTCTGTATTGGATTCATGTGGGCAGCTATCTTCATGATTTTACACTGAAACAACACCATAAGCATTTTACCACTAACAACATACAACTGACGACCAACACTTCCCGTGAACCCGATCGACATTTTAACGCAGTACTACGACTTGCGATCAAAAACATTTAATCTGCTGGTTGAACATGGAAAGCAGGTGGCCCGAAAGGCCCTGGCTGCCGCCCAACGGGTTCCCGAACTGAAACCGGATCTTGAATTTATCAACACCGCCGCCATGCTGCATGATATCGGTATATATCTCACCAACAGCCCGGATTTCGGCTGCACGGGACAACATCCCTATATCTGTCATGGCGTTCTGGGCGGAGAGTTGTTAAAGGACAACGGGCACCCCGAACTGGCGCTGGTTTGCGAACGGCATGTCGGAGTGGGCATCAGTATCGCAGACATCCAGCGCCATCACCTGCCGCTGCCCCGCCGCGATATGATCCCGGTATCCATCGAAGAGCAGCTCATCTGCTATGCGGATAAATTTTTTTCAAAAAACGGTAACACTCAGGCCGCCGAAAAATCCATCACGGAAATCATCACCAATTTAAACCGTTACGGATCCGACCAAGTACAGCGCTTTGAATCCTGGGTAAAAATGTTCGAATAGAGGTGTTCGGCAAAAGTATACGGCTGAGTGCCGTGATACAAAAGGGACGTCCGTCATATTCTCATATTCAATAAACGAACATGCTTGCTCATCAACACCCAAGAATAGCAGCTGGCTTCAGCGTCTAATAAAATCGCTCCAAAGGTTTTAAAAGATCTTCACGATCCATCACATCGCAAAAGATCGATTTTTTTTCAATGCCGCTTGCATGTGATGTGACACGCCCGGTGCGTCTATGCGAGTTTTTCAGGGATGGGGGTCCTTAAAACAAATGAATTCAAATATGAGTATATGACGGACGTCCCCTATTTTTGCCCCATCTTAAAAACGCGTCTAAGTGTCTATGGTGGTGTTGCCCCGATCCACATTTTTGAGATGGGTTCTAGTCAAAGTTGAAGCTGAACACCGACCTCGATGACTTTATCCGGGGGGATATCAAAAAAGGAAGCAGGGTCCATCGCATTTTGAGACATAAACCGAAAGAGGTTTTTACGCAAGCGGCTCATCTTGGTACTTTTGCCGATAGATAGTTTCTCCCGGCCCAGGAAAAAGCTCGCACTTTCCATTTTGAATTCCAGACCCTTTTCGTGTGACAAGACAAGGATGTTGCCAATCTTGGGTTCTTCCATAAATCCGTAGTGCGCAACAATTCGATAAAAACCGCTGCCCAATTTTTCGACTTTTACTTTGTTCAAACTCGGAACTCGTGGAATCTCTTCATTTTTAATATGGAGAAAGGCAATTTCGGAATGAAGAATTTTGTTATGGTTTAA
>JASFGM010000079.1:0-8495 GCA_050123755.1 Desulfobacterales bacterium | reverse complement strand
AATGGCCGAAGCGATTCACAGCGCTCATGAATTTGGCATCGGTCTGGCCGGTGTCAAACGCAGCGGTCATTACGGTATGGCCGCGCTGTATATCTTACAGGCAATTGCGGCGAATTGTATCGGCCTAGCCTTTACAAACGCTTCTCCGGCCCTGCCGGTCTGGGGTGGCCGGGACAAATTCCTCGGTACCAATCCCTTCGCGGCGGGCGCTCCGACGAATGGCATACCGGCGTTTGTGCTGGACATGGCCTGTTCCATCATCGCACGCGGCAAGCTCAAATTCGCGGCCCAGCGCGGAGAACCGATCCCTGAAGGACTTGCCTTGGATAAGAATGGCCATCCAACCACAGATGGTAAGGAAGCTTTCGAAGGCGTCGTCCTGCCTTCTGGTGGTGTTAAAGGTGCCGGTCTATCGATGCTGGTGGAGATCCTTAGCGGTGTTTTGACCGGCGCGGCGTTCGGCGGGGAAGTGCGTAATCCCTTCACCGGCCTCGACGGCCCCCAGGGCACCGGACACTTTTTTATCGCCCTGAAAGCAGATCTGTTCATGTCTCTTGATGCTTTTACGCAACGCATGCAAACATTGGCCGAACGCGTCAAGGCCCAACCGCTCGCCAAAGGCTTTGAGGAGATACAATTACCGGGAGAACCCGAACACCGCACGGAGCGTGTGCGTCTCAAAAATGGAATCCCGCTGACGCCCGATGTGGTCGCGGCATTGAAATCGGAGGCCGCTCGTGCGGGTTTATCCTTTGCGGCGCTCTGAGGCAAGCGTCTTTGGCATCAGCCCAGCGGCCAGGGCAGCTTTAAAACGCCTTCGGGCCAATCCATATAGAGCAGCCTGGAGACAAGGGCCAGAAATCCCAGCCCGGCCAGGCCCGCCAAAATCGCCCAGTGCCATTTGCTTGCGGCGACATAACGATACAAAATGATGATGAACAGCGTGATACTCAGCGGATATCCAATCAACCATATAAATGCGTAAAGAACGACAATCACCACGACAAAAACCGAGAATTTCTGCAAAACTTCCGACATGCCAAGATCACCCCATTCGGACTCAAGGTCGGACGCTGCTCTTGACGTGCCCCGAGCACCTTTACGCGATGCCGTGATTTCCTGAATGAAATTGATTATCGCCAGAATGAAGAGCACCAGGCTGATATACAGGGGAAATATTTTTGCCAGGTAGGCGTAGGAGAATGCTTCATAAATACCGTATCCAAAGGCAAGCATCACGATTGCCGAAAAAATTAATTGCAGATACCGAAATTTACTTTCCATTGCTCTCTCCGGAAGCCCTGGCTTTAGAAGACTTTCTGGCCTGGTAGAATACACCCATGGCCAGCGAAGCGATAATAATGGCCGCCAGAACGATCACTCCGGTTCGGGTGAGCCATTCAAAACCATAACGCTGCACCGAAATAAAAAGGTAAGTTTCGAGGTTGTCCGAAAGGACAAACCCGATCAAAGCCGCCGGCCGGGGCCAGCCGTATTGTTTCATCACCCATCCTAAAATCCCCATGAGTAAAAGGGCCACCAGGTCCCCCCAGCTGCGGGTCGCCTGATAGCAGGCAAAGGTGATGATCAACACCATAAATGGGGCCAGATAGCTAAACGGAATGACGGTTAAACGCGTAATTGGCTTGGACAGTGCGATGCTGAGGATCGCCCCGAATACGTTGGCCAGGGCCAGGCTCCAAATGGCCGTATAGATGAGATCAACGTTTTCGGTAACCATCCCGGGACCCGGCTGGATACCCAGAATCAACAGTCCCCCTAAAAAAACGGCCATCGATCCCGATCCGGGAATGCCGAACAAAAAGGTCGGGATGAGGCCACCGCCCTCTTTGGCGTTGTTGGCGCTTTCCGGTGCAATCACACCGCGGATATCGCCTTTGCCGAATTTCTCGCGGTCCCGGGTGGTCTGTATAATGTGACCGTAGGCGATCCAGTCCACCACCGATCCGCCCAGACCGGGCAGAAAACCGACGATGACACCGATGACACTGCAGCGCAGAACGATGAATTTATGCCTCAGGGTGTCTTTGACGCCATCCAACCAGCCTTTACCGAGGGTGGCCGCTTCGGAGATGGAACGGCCCTTAATCAGCAAATCTACGATTTCGGGAAAAGCAAACAGTCCCAAACCGACCACCACAAGGGGAACCCCGTCCATCAGATAATCAATCCCGAACGTATAGCGGTATTCCGGCACTGCCGGTGCATCCCCCAGGGCGCCGATCATCACGCCGATGCCGGCCGCCAGGATGCCCTTAATCGGTTTGTTGCCGGACAGCACCCCCACCATGGACATCCCCAGCAAAGCCAGCATAAATAGCTCCGGCGACCCAAAAGACAGAACGATTGGCCGGGCGATCGGAATGATCAGGGTGAGTACCAGAGCCCCGAACAGCCCACCGATCAAGGAGGCGGTAAAGGCGGCACCGAGTGCCCGCGCCGCCTCTCCTTTCTTGGCCAGCGGATAGCCGTCCATGATGGTCGCCTGGGATGCCGAGGAACCCGGGATGCCCATCATTACTGACGGAAACGTGTCTGAAGTCGGAATGACGGCCACCATCCCGATCAGCAGACCGAAGGCACTGTGGGGGTCCATACCGTAAATGACCGGCAGCAAAATGGTCATGCCGACAATACCGCCCAAACCGGGCAGTATGCCGATGGACAGACCCATGACAACGCCGCAGATAAGCATCAACAGGTGCGACGGCTGCAAAACGACAGCCAAAGACTGCAAGACAACGTCCAAAATAACGCTTCCTTAAAAATTATCTGACTTTAACGTCATATTTGGTTTCGATCCAATTGATGAGCCAGTCCCGGTCTTTTTTGGGCACATCCAGTACCTGGTCGAATCCCACCACGGCATCTTTGCCGGCCAGCTGCGGGTAACCGCCAAGACTCTTTTTGACGACCGCCTTAAATTGCGGATCGGCAATGACTTTGGCAGCCGCGCCTCTATATGTCGCAACGATATCCTTTGAGGTTTTTTCCGGCAGCCACATGGCTTTCTGCATGCCGAATCCGGCAATGAAGAATGCTTTCCAGGCATTAAATGACGCTCCTGAGGGTCTCTTGCCGTAAAGCATCTCGTAAGCTTCCGGCATGCTGGGCAAATCCGGCTCAACCGGATCGCGAACGATGTTGCCGTTGGCGTCCAGTGCACCCCAGCTCATCAACGGGGTGGCCTTGCCCTGCTGGATCAACGGCCGCACGTTTTTGATATAGGCCGGCGTGGTCTGATAGTCGATGTTGACCTCGCCCTGTTCGAAGGCCACCCGGCCGGGGCCGCGCCCCTTGTAGCCGAAAACGGCTTTAACATCCAGACCCAGCATTTCAAATGCCAGCAGGGGGATAATATCCAGCGATGTCGCCCCCTGAGAGGCATATTGCAGGGGTTTTTTAAACCCCTTGAGATCCTTGACCGATTTTACGCCCAGATCCGGGTTGATGTAACACACACCACCCACGGGCGTGGCAAATACGATCTGATATTTTGCGAAGTCGTATTTGACCTTGGGATTTTCCAGAAGATACGGAAACGATGTTGAACCCGATGAGCCGAACACGGTCAGTCCGTTCGGTTTGGCCCGGGTGTGAAAAAAGTTGCCGCCAATGATGCTGCCGCCCCCGGGCATGTTTTTGACCACGACAATCGGATTTCCCGGAAGATATTTTTGCAGAAACGGGGAATAGAGCCTGGCCCAGACATCGCTGCCGCCACCCACGTTAAACGGAATAATCCATTTGATGGTTTTGCCCGAAAAATCAGCACCCTCAACCATCGGTACTATTGTTATGGATGTGACCAGAAAAATAACGATACCAATAAATAGCAAATATTTACGCATATCGGCCTCCTTTTGGCTTTTGACACCATGATTGTGCGTCGTTCGTTTTTGAAAAAAGCAACGCATAAAGCGAGCGCCTTGCGGCGCTATTTTTTCGCAATAAAATTGACGGTAGCTTCCGCCAGCACATTGTAATCGACATCGGCCGCTTTAATCGTATAGGTTCCTTCTTTTATTAATTTTCTGCTGACAAATCGACCGCAATTCCAGGTTGTGGCCCAGGTGCCGGCTTTATCGGCAACCGGTTGCGGATCTGTTGCAAAAACGATATCCGAAGTAACCCCATTGACGTCTATGAAAAGAAGCGCCACCTCCTGATCCGGCTTAAAATTAAGTCCCTTGAGCTCAACGGTTGCTTTTTTATCAAGCGCCACCTCCGGCGTAACGACCACCAGCTGCGGGGCGGGTTTACTTCCCCCCGCGCCAAAAGTGCTGCACCCCACTAAGCCGACAATCAAAACCATTGTTGCCACTGCCACCCATAGCTTTTTCATATTACCCTCCTTTCATGGTAAATACATCATCGTTTTTAAACCACTTCCAGTTAGCGTGGTTTCTGTATTGGCATAGGCCTATCAGTGCAAGCGATCAACAAATCATCGCTTCTTAGAAATTTAGCAAATAATTTTAATTACTTATTCGAGTTAACGTCCGTCGCGCGATTGTTCAACTGCATTTCGAACCAGAGCGGCGTATCGATAGACCGCGTGCACCAATTTGCCATAAGGCATCGTGATGAAAAGACCGGCCACCACACCAAGGTGCGCAACAAGCAGGGTTCCCATGGCCGGTGTCTCCCTCAAAATCAGCAGCAGCAATCCCGTAAGGCTAGTGAAAAACAGCAGCACCTCAAAAGCGATGTCCATATCCAATGCGCGGTGGGTCGCCGGCGAGGTATCCATTTTGCGTTTGAGAAAAAGCAGCCCCCCAGTTCCGAACAGCAATGCCAGGCCGCCAGCAGTTCCCAGCATGACGGGCCAGCTCAGGATCGGGTAAGGTGCGTTCAGGTGCAGGAAGTGGTCGTAAATTGCGGCGATGGTCGTAGAGGCAAAACAGAGCAGGAAACCGTAAAATACACAATGATGGAGCCATCGTCTAATCATGCTGAACCGATCGTCCGGGTAGTTGCACCCAGGACCGCCCCCATCCAGATATTTGAGCTGCAAGACATCCTTAATCGCCTGCGAGTTCGCACGAAGATCGATTAGCTCACCTAGCTGACCGCCTGTTTCATACCAAAATTTTATGCCCGTGATCAAGAGATTTATCAAAATATATATCGCCAGAGCCGAAAAAGGTATGACCATAAACCAATAGGGTATTACCTTGTAAAATGCATTCTCGCCGAGGTGCGTCGCGAAAACCACAGATGGGGTTTGGAAAAAAAAGAGTAACAGCAGCAAAATTAGGAAGCACAAACCCGAGATGATCGCCACCCACATTCCATTGCGTTGAAACATGCCGGACAAAAAACCAGGCCAGGTAAAATTCTGATATATCTCAAGCCTTAGTTCGGCGAAACTCTTGGGAACGTTTACGGCAAACTCATGGGGCGGTGCATACTGGCAGGCATAATAACAGTCGCGGCAATTGTGGCAGAGATTGGCCAGGTACTTCAAATCCTGCTCCGAAAAAATTCTACGCAGTTCCATCGCCGGGTAAACCGCGCAGAATCCCTCACAATAACGGCAGGCGTTGCAGATCGTCATCACCCGTTGCGCTTCTTTAAGCAGATCCGTCGATGGCAAAACGTGCGGCCTCCTTTCCGGCAATACGGCCAAAAACGGTACCGATCGTCAGCCCGAATCCGGCCAGGTATCCTCGACCCAAAATATTGCCGGCCATAATCTCGCCGGCCGCAAAGATGTTCGCTGCGGCGCGGTCGTCGTTCATGATCACTTGGGCCTTCTCATTGATGGTGATGCCCAGATAGGTAAAGGTGATCCCGGGCCGCAGCGGATACCCGTAAAATGGAGGGGTATCCAGGGGACGCGCCCAATGACTTTTAGGCGGCTCCAGCTCCTTGGTCGCACAGTCATCTAAAATAGATGGATCGAACGTACCGGGTTGTACCGACTGATTGAACGCGGTCACGACCGCTTCCAGTGCGGATGGGTCGAGTTCCAGCTTCGTGGCCAGCTCACCGATCGTATGGGCCTCAAGCGGCGGAAAAACCGAAGGCATAAACAGGTCGATCGATTTTGAATCGATAATCGCAAAGCCGATCTGATGAGGTTGCCGGGCAACAAGTCGGCCCCAAATCGCATATCGTTTGGGCCAGAAGTCCTCACCTTCATCGTAAAACCGCTGGGCGTAGGTATTGACCACGATTCCAAAGGAAACACAGTCTAATCGCGTGACAATCCCCCCATCGAACTTGGGCGCCCGCGCATCGATCGCCACTGCATGGCATTGACGCGAATCGCCAACGGGCTTGGCGCCATGATCGAGCAGCACCCGCAACGGCCGTCCCTTGTCATACGGACTGCCGCGGATGATAAAGTTGTCAGCGGCTTCTCCCCAGCATTCCTTCAGCCAGGTGAGGTTCGCCTGAAATCCGCCCGACGCCACCACCACACTTTTCGCCCGCACTTTTCGACAAGACCCCTGAAACTCAAAAATCGCCGAGTCGAATTTGCCGTCGCGGATCTCAAGATCGCGGACATCTGCCCCGTACAATGTCTCGACACCCAGCTTGCCGGCTGTGGCGTAATACGCATTCATCAGGGCCTTGCCCCCGCCAAGGAAATGGGCATTGGTTCTGGCCAGATGGAGTGTGCCCCGCAGCGGCGGTTGAAAATGACAGCCATGTGCATTCATCCATTGGCCTAAATCCGCAGATTCACGAATCATCAAGCGGGCAAGTTGCGCATTGGTCTGTCCGCCGGTCACCTGGAGCAAATCATCCCAGAACTCATCTTCGAGATAAGGCCCGGTCAGGCAGTCATTTCCGCGATGGTGCGCATAACGGATGTTGCGCGTGTGCCGGCTATTGCCGCCCCGAAAATCTTTGGGAGCGCTTTCAAGCACCAGAACCTTGACACCGGCTTCCCGCGCGGTCATTGCCGCACAGAGCGCGGCATTGCCCCCACCAACGACCAGAACGTCTGTCTCGATTTGTTCAATATTCGGCATTGCTTTCTCAGCTTTAGCAGAATAATTTTAACTTGTAACATGAATTTTGCACGAGTCGGAGGCTTCCATAGGCAAGGAGAAGCTCCTTAATCTTAAAAAATCAGATGCTTCATGCCGCAAAGCGGGGCAACATTTAGGTTATACAGTAATTAAGATATGCCGCAATAAAAAAGAAAGGATATTGATTTCAGGTGTCCAGGTTTTATATGTTCAATTTGTTTGATCATTGTTGAAAATTATGCAACGGTTTGTTTTCGATATTTTTCTATCCTAAAACCCTAACGAATTTCATTGGGGAGATCTGAACATGCAAAATCGTATTCCGGCGGTTTTAATGCGGGGCGGCACCAGCAAAGGACTTTTCTTTCATGCCAATCAGCTTCCTTCTGATCCAAAGATGCGAGATGCCATGCTTCTTGCGGCCTACGGCAGCCCGGACCCGAACCGGCGCCAGATAGATGGGATCGGCGGGGCTGTATCTACCACCAGCAAGGTCGCCATTATCAGCCCATCGGCATCGCCCGATTATGATGTTGTCTACAATTTCGGTCAGGTTTCAATTGACCGTCCGATAGTGGATTTCAAGGGTAACTGTGGCAACATGTCTTCAGCCGTCGGACCCTTTGCCGTGGATGAGGGCTTGATTGCGGCAACCGAACCGATCACCCGTGTCCGAATCCATCAGATCAATACCGACAAACTGATCGTTGCCGAAGTACCGGTCAAAAACGGACGCTTCGATGAAGCCGGTGATTATGAAATCGCCGGTGTCCCCGGCAGCGGCAGCAAAATCATCCTGCGGTTTTCCGACCCGGGCGGATCGCTGACGGGCAAGCTCTTTCCCACCGGAAACGTCAAAGATAATTTGGATGTTGCCGAAATGGGCCCTATCGAATTAACAATTATCGATGCGGCCAATCCGGTGGTATTGGTCCCGGCTGCCGTCCTCGATTTGGAAGGAACAGAGATCGAAGGAATTGACGCCGATGAAACCATCAAAGGGCAGCTGGAACGTATCCGCTGCGCAGTGGCTGTTGAAATTGGTTTGGCAGAAACCATTGAAGAAGCCACCCAACGCAGCCAGGCTGTTCCCAAAATTGCGTGGGTCGCTGCGCCAAAATCATACCAAACCCTGGGCGGCAAAGCCGTCGATGTTAACGAGATCGATCTTGTGGCCCGTATAATGTCCATGGGAACCCTGCACAAATCTTTTGCCGTCAGCGGCGCAGTTGCGACGGCGGGTGCCGCCGGAATTCCCGGTACAGTGGTTCACGACCTATTGCCGCCAGAAACAAGCAAAAAAGAAATCATGAGGCTCGGCCATCCCGGCGGTATCCTTGACGTGGGTGCGGTTGTAGAAGAAACCAAGGGCAATTTTAATTACAAAGAGGCGATTTTGGGCCGCACGGCGAGACGTCTCATGGAAGGTAATGTTCTGGTACCGGAAAAATACCTCGACAAGGATAGCAGCTGACGCCTTGTCTTCAG